>NZ_JAALDW010000173.1:7756-12524 GCF_014145055.1 Dietzia sp. DQ11-38-2 | reverse complement strand
GGGCGGATCGGCATGGACGACCAGTCCCACGTCGTCGACGTGGATACCGCGGGCCGCGATGTCGGTGGCCACGAGCACGCTCGCCCGGCCCGAGGAGAACGCGTCGAGGTTGCGCACCCGCGCGTTCTGCGACAGGTTGCCGTGCAGGTCGACGCTGGTCACGCCGCGGCCGGAGAGTTGCTTGGCCAGTCGCTTGGCGCCGTGCTTGGTGCGGGTGAACATTACGGTGCGCTCGTTCACCCCGGCCAGATCCGCCAGTGCGCGGACGCGGTCGTCCGGGTCCACGTGGACGACGTGGTGGGCGGTCGCGCCGGGGGTGGCGGAGCCGTCGTCGACCTCGTGGACGACCGGGTTGTCGAGGAACTTGCGGACGAGCTTGTCCACACCCTGGTCCAGGGTCGCGGAGAAGAGAAGCCGCTGCGCACCCGCGGGCGTGGCCGCCAGGATCCGGGTCACTCCCGGGAGGAAGCCCAGGTCGGCCATGTGGTCGGCCTCGTCGAGGACACTCACCTCGACCGAATCCATGCGGCAGTGCCTCTGCCCCATGAGGTCCTCGAGCCGACCCGGGCAGGCCACCACGATGTCGACCCCCTGGTCGAGCGCGCTGACCTGGCGCCCCTGCGATACGCCGCCGAAGATCACGGTGGTCTTGAGGCCCATCGCCTTGGCCAGTGGCGCGAGCGTCTCGTCGATCTGGCGAGCGAGCTCGCGGGTGGGGGCGAGGATCAGCCCACGCGGGGCGTTGCGCTTCCGGCGACCGCCGGCGGTCGCGGACGCGGCGAGGCGGGTGACCAGGGGGAGGCAGAACGCATAGGTCTTGCCGGAGCCGGTGCGGCCCCGGCCCAGGACGTCGCGTCCGGCCATCGCGTCGGGCAACGTGGCCGACTGGATGGGGGTGGGGGTGACGATGTCGACGCCCGCGAGGACGTCGAGCAGGGAGGAAGGAACGCCGAGATCGGCGAAGGAACGTGACAAGGGAGGAATCTCCGTAGGTAGATGGGGCGTCTTGCCCGGCGCGCTCCTGGGCTACCCCGTCGCAGGTGAGCGACGTGCCCGGTGCGCGACCACGGGAGGTCGACATCCGACGCGGCCCGAGGCAAGAGTGGTGCGGGCCGACCGCTCCACCCTACGCTCCACGGGGCGCCCCGCGACAGTTCCCCGGGCCTGATGTGACGAGGTCGTCTATTCCGGGCCCGCAGATGGCACGATGTGGACCGTGCGACTCGACCTGTCCCTGCTGCGACGCCCGGAACTGGGCTCGGTGCTGCTCGGGCGGGAGACGGAGTCCGCGCGGATGCGGACCCTACGGGTCCGGATCCTGTTGGTTCTTACCCTGCTGGCGTCCAACCTCGTGGGGGTGGCCGTCGCGGCGGTGTTGATCCTCTTCGTCCTGCCGGGCCCCACCCTGTTGTCCCGGGAGTTCCTGGTTCCCAACGTCATCGTGGTACCCGGGTACGTGTCCCTGGCGACCGTGGTCGGGACGGTCTGGGTCCGCGGGGTGGTCTACCGCCGGGTCCGGTGGTTCCTCGACGGCCGCGAGCCCACGGATCGGGAGCGCGTGCGGGCGCTCCGCCTGCCCACCCGTATGACCCTCATCCAGGCCTTCCTCTGGTTGCTCGGCGCAGCCGTGGTGACGCCGGCGTTCGGGGTGATCGACCCGGCGACCATCCCGACCGTCGGGTTCACCATCGTCTTCTCCGGACTCGTGGTCTGTGGTGTGGCGTTTCTCTTCGCCGACTTCGGTCTCCGTCCGGTGGCCGCGGTCGCGCTCGCCAGCGGTCCGGCCCCCCGCGCACGGTTCCTCGGTGCGATGACCCGCCTCCGGGTGTCCTGGGCGGTCGGTAGTGGGGTGCCGATCTCCGGACTCATCATCGTGGCGATCTACACGTTGGCGGGCCGCGCCCTGACACTGGAACGCCTCGCCGTCATCGCGATCGTTCTCGGGGCCACGTCGTTGCTCGCCGGATTCCTGCTCGTCTCCCTCGCCACCGGATCGGTGCTCGGTCCGCTTCGGAGCGTCCGCTGGGCGATGGAGGACGTCGCGGACGGGAAGCTCGACCGGAGGGTGGTGGTCTACGACGGAACGGAACTCGGTGAGCTCCAGCGTGGGTTCAACCGCATGGCCGCCGGGCTTCAGGAACGCGAACGGCTCCGGGACCTGTTCGGTCGCCACGTGGGTCGTGACGTCGCGGAGGCCGCCGAGGAACGCGATCCCGAACTGGGCGGGAGCGCCTCCGAAGTCGGCGTCGTCTTTGTCGACATCATCGGTTCCACCGAGATGGCGGTGCGGTCGGAGGCGACGGAGGTCGTCGACGTGCTCAACAGGTTCTTCCGGGTGGTCGTTGAGACGGTAGAGGAGTACAACGGCGTCGTCGACAGCTTCCTCGGCGACGCCGCACTCGTCGTGTTCGGCGCGCCCCGGTCGATGGACGACCCGGCGTCCGCCGCACTGGCCTGCGCCCGTGTGCTCGGCGAGCGGCTGCCCGACCGGGTACCGGGATGCCAGGCCGGGATCGGTGCCTCCTACGGGGGCGTGGTCGCCGGGTACGTCGGCGCCGACGACCGTTTCGAGTACACGGTCATCGGAGACGCGGTCAACGAGGCGTCGCGGCTGTGCGAACTGGCGAAGACGCAGTCCGGACTCGTCCTGGCCTCCGGTGCCGCGGTCGATTCGGCCGGGGCCGCCGAGGCCGAGCGGTGGAATCGGGTGGGATCGGAGGTGGTCCGGGGTCGGACGGAACCCACGGAACTGTGCGTCCCGGCGGTCTCCGGGACCCGGCGTCGTCCGGCGGACCACGGCGGTGCCGCTACCTCAGCGTGACGTCCGTGCCGACGAGGGCGACCTCGAGTCCGTCGGGCACCACTCGCGCCCTGTGGATCGACACCCCCTCGGGGAGTGAGGCGACCGTCGTGTCGACGGTGCCGGTGATCCCGGAGAACACCCCGTCCGGCAGGGGCAGGCCGAGCACCCCGGTCTCCTCCGGGGTCAGGGTGAGCCGTCCGCCCGAGACCCCGGGCGCCACGCCGATCTCGGCTATCCCACCGATGTCCGCGCGCAGCAGACCGGCCTGCGCGTCGGGTCGCACCGACCTGACCTCCGTCAGCCCCGCGACCGGGGAGTCGCCGGCGGGATTGCCCTCGGCCGCCGCCGCCGTGAGCTGGTCGCCGCTGAGCGTGGCGGTCCCGTCCGCCGACGCGGCGACGATGCTGCCGTCGGCCATGCTGACCGAATGCCCGGTCACGTCGATCCGGGGCGCGTCTCGGTCACCTGGAGAGGTCATCCGGACCGTGTCGACGGCCCGGCTGGTGGCAAGGTCCCAGAGGATCGGCGTGGGGCCGAAACCCACCGACACCGGGGCGCCGAGCCGAGCCGAGGCCTCGCGTTCCGCCCGGTCCGACAGGTACCAGCGGGCTCCGAACTCCGCCGCCACGGCCACCCCGAGGATCAGGAGCAGCAGGACGAGCAGGAAGCACCCGCATCCACCACGTCCGCGGTCACCTCGTCCTCGTCGGTCGATAGGGCCTCGTCGTCGCATTCACCACATCGTGCCGCACGGCCGAGCCGGGGGCCACCGGCGGTCCGGTTGCGGTCCCGGGGGGTGCGGCCCCACGATCGGAGAATGACCGAGACACAGGATGTGAACACTGACACCAGGACCGTCGTCTTCCTCGTGGCCGGCGAGGGGATCGAGCGGGTGGAGCTGACCGAACCATGGGGTGCCGTGACCGAGGCCGGCCACACGGCGCTCCTGGTGAGCACTTCCGACGGAGAGGTCGAACTCGTCGACCACCTCAGCCCGGCCGGCACCCAGGCCGTCGACCGCACGACCGCCGACGTCACCGCCGCCGATGCCGACGTGCTGGTCCTACCCGGCGGCGTCGCCAATCCCGACGCCCTCCGTCGCGACCAGCACGCCGTGACCCTCGTCCGCGAGATGGTCGAAGCGGGCAAGCCGGTTCTCGCCATCTGCCACGCACCCTGGGTGCTGATCGAGGCGGACGTCGTCCGGGGCCGCCGGGTGACCTCCTACCCCAGTCTGCGCACGGATCTGGTCAACGCCGGCGCCGAGTGGGTCGACGAGGAGCTGGTCAGTTCGGACGGCGTGTTCACGAGCCGCAACCCCGACGATCTCCCCGCTTTCTGCGACGCCCTCCTCGGGGCGATCCGCGGAGCGGACTAGGGCGACGGGGCCGGCCGGGACACGCGTCGAGTGGGGGTGAGCGGATGATCGGCATCTACGTCCACAACGAGGGGCGTGGTCACCTCCACCGCGTGCTCCCCGTGATGGGCGCACTACGGGAGCGCGGTCTCGACGTGACGATGCTGATCGCGGGGCGGTTCGACGACTCGCTCCTCCCGCCGGGGACGCGGGTCGTCCATCTCTCCGCCGAACCCGGCGACCTCCAGGCCCCGGAGGAGATCCCCCTGGAGGCGCGTCGCGAGGCCGTCGCGTGGATCGATCGCGCGCGGCCTCGCGCCTTCTGGGTCGATTCCTCGCCGGCCATGTCACTCGCGGCGCACATGACCGGCATCCCGATGGTCAGCACCCTCCCGCCCGGGGTGCGGGAGGACGAACCCCACCTGCTCAGTTTCCGGGCTGCCGAGCGCCTGATCGGGGCGTGGCCTCCGGGCGTGCACCAGGACACTCTGCGGAGGATCGACAGCCCCGTGGAGGAGATCGGTGGGGTGTCCCGGTTCGAGCGACGGGACCCCGAACCACGTGATCACCTGAACCGGCCACGGGTGGTCCACCTGAACGGCTCCGGC
>NZ_JAALDW010000173.1:0-7716 GCF_014145055.1 Dietzia sp. DQ11-38-2 | reverse complement strand
TGGGCCGTGAGAATGACCGCACGCGATCTCGGGGTCGCCGACTGGCTGGAGATCGGCGGACCGGACGGATCGTGGCTCGAGGACCCGTGGCCGGAGCTGTGCTCGGCGGACGTGGTGGTGACCGGGGCGGGGCAGGCATCGGTGGCGGACGCGGCCTGCGCCGATGTCCCGCTCGTCGTGGTCCCGGGCCGCCGACCGTACGGTGAGCAGGACGCGACGGCCGAGGCCCTCCACGGGATCCCCGGGGCCGCCGTGATGAGGTACGGCGACGGCCCGACGGCTGTCGCCCACGCCGTCACCGCCCAGGTCGATCGCTCCCGGGACGGCGCGTCGACGGGGATCAGATCGTGGTGGGGTGTCGACGGGGCGGCCGCCCGCGCCGCCGAGGTCATCAGGGCCGCCACGAGAGGGCTCGTGGGGTGACAGATCCTGGGCTCAGTTATATTGCCTAACTTTAACCTCAGGAAGAATCGGCTGATCGTCCCAGCATCACAGGCATTTCGAGGCGGTTAGGAAAGCCTTGGTTGGGCTTCGTGCGTTTGACGTGTTTCTGTCAACTGAGAATATGAGGTCATCGCATTCTGAACCTTCAGGGCTCATGGCAGGGCACTTCAGTCTCGCGAGGAGGAGACGCCATGCCCAGATACAGGAACCTGCAACCAACCGCAGAATTCTGGTCGTGGCGCGACTCCGCCGCGTGTATCGATCTGGAAGACCTGTTCTACAGCGCGGACGACGAATCCAAGGGGCAGCGCCGACGTAAGGAGGACAAGGCGAAGGCGGTATGTCAGGGATGCCCCGTGTTCGACGCGTGTCGTCAATTCGCCATGGATTCGAAGGAACTGTACGGCGTCTGGGGTGGGACGACCGAGTCCGAACGTCACGCCCTGGCCGGTCGGCACCGCACCGGCTGACGGCACTCGGTCACTGACAGTCCTCGATCCCCGTCCAGTTCTCGACCGCTGTCAAGCCCCGACCCCGTAGGCGGCGCGACGATGCGCCTACGGGGTCGGCTCGTGGCCGTCGCGCCCGGCTGACCGGTTCCGTTCCTTCATCTCGGCCTCGTGCACGTGCTGCCGGCCACCGGTCACCTCGTCGACCACCGCCCGGCTGACCCGGCGGGCCGTCGTCCAGAAGCCGTCGTCGAACTCCTCGACCATCTGGAACGTCCATCGTCCGTGGAGGACGTTCACCCCCACCATCTCAGACCGGATCGTCTCGGCGAGCTGGGTTCTGCCCACTGCTTCCAACTGGTCCGCAGCTTTCTGGTAGAGCAGGTCCGCCCGCCCGATCAGCTGGTGCATGTCGTACAGGCGCCCGCGGGCCCGCTCGATGTATTCGAGTGCCTCGCTCGCCGTGCCGGCGGCTTCCACCTCGGCGTCGGTCGCACCCGCCGGACGCCGGTGGGTCTCGTCGACGCTCCGCGTCCGGCGGGTGCTGCCGGCGCCCTCGCTCACCTGGTCGTCCGCCACCGTCAGGCCGTGCGGGTCAGACGCCGGAGCTGTTCCGGGTCGGTGTGGTGCTTCAGTGCGGTGACCAAGCCCGACCGAGCCCCTTGGGGGTCGGTGTAGGTACGCGGTTCACCCGCGAACATGCGCTCGGACCTGGTCTCCGGGGCATCGTCCGGGCCGGCCTTGAGGAACCGGTTCGGAAGCGAGAGCTTGGCGATCGTGCGCCATGACTGCCAGTACTGCTTGTACAGCGGGCCGGTGGTGTAGGGCAGGTCCCAGCGCCGACACACGTCCTGGACCTTCACCGAAAGCTCCTTGTACCGGTTGGACGGAATGGTCGGGAAGAGATGGTGCTCGATCTGGAACGACAGGTTGCCCGACATGAAGTGGGTGAGATCGCTCCCCGTGAAGTTCGCCGACCCGAGCATCTGTCGCAGATACCACTGGGCCTGCGTCTCCTCCTCGAGATCCTCGAGGGTGAACTTGTCGGCGCCGTCCGGGAAGTGCCCGCAGAAGATCACCGCGTTCGACCACAGGTTGCGGATGACGTTCGCGGTGGCGTTGGCCGCCATCGTCGATTTCCAGTTGGGCCCGGAGAGCAACGGGAACCACACGTAGTCCTTACCCACCTGGCGGCGGGCCTTGCGGAGGAACTGGCCGATGCGCCGCTTCTGCTCGGGCCACCCCGAGGAGTTGATCGTGCCGGGCGCGATCTCCAGGTGCTGCACCCCGACGCCCCACTGAAAAGTGAACGCGAGAATCGTGTTCCACACGATGTTGAGCGAGTACCCCGGATGCCAGGGCTGGTCGCGGGTCACGCGAACCACGCCATACCCCACGTCGTCGTCCATCCCCACGATGTTGGTGTACTTGTGGTGGTGGTAGTTGTGGGTGGCCTTCCAGTGCTCCGAGGTCCCCACGATGTCCCACTCCCACGTGGTGGAGTGCACCTCGGGGTCGTTCATCCAGTCCCACTGCCCGTGCATCACATTGTGGCCGAGCTCCATGTTCTCGATGATCTTGCCGGCGGCCAGCATGCCGGTGCCGAGCAGCCACGCGGGTCGATACCCGGAGAAGAGGAGCACCACACGGGCACCGGCCACGAGGCCGCGCTGGAGACGGATGGTGTCGTTCACGTACCGGCGGTCGGACTCGCCGAGCGAATCCATGACCTCCTGCCGGATCGCGTCGAGCTCTCGGCCGATTTCCTCGACGTCCTCGGCGGAGAGATGGGCGTATTCCTGCACGTCTGATATCGCCATACGCTGACGGTACGGAGGGGGGGCGGAGTTGTCGACCGCAATCCCGGATCGGCGAGTCGATACTCGATAAACCCTCAGGCGCTTATGATCTCCGCATGGCACTCGTCGAGATCTCTGGCGTCAACAAGCACTTCGGTGACTTCCAGGCGCTCAAGGACATCACCATGTCCATCGAACAGGGCGAGGTCATCGTCGTCATCGGGCCCTCGGGTTCCGGAAAGTCGACCCTCTGCCGCGCGATCAACAGGCTCGAGACCTTCGAATCGGGCTCCATCACGATCGACGGCAAGGAACTGCCCCAGGAGGGCAAGGCGCTCGCCAGGCTCCGCGCGGACGTCGGCATGGTGTTCCAGTCGTTCAACCTGTTCGCCCACAAGACGATCCTCGAGAACGTCACCCTCGGACCCATCAAGGTGCGCAAGCAGACCAAGGCCGCCGCCGAGAAGCGGGCGATGGAACTGCTCGACCGCGTCGGTGTGGGCCACCAGGCGGCCAAGTATCCGGCGCAGTTGTCCGGCGGTCAGCAGCAACGCGTGGCGATCGCCCGGTCCCTGGCGATGGACCCCAAGGTGATGCTCTTCGACGAGCCGACCTCCGCCCTGGATCCGGAGATGATCAACGAGGTCCTCGACGTGATGACGGGCCTGGCCAAGTCCGGCATGACGATGGTCGTGGTCACCCACGAGATGGGATTCGCCCGGAAGGCGGCCGACCGCGTCATCTTCATGGCCGACGGCGAGCTGGTCGAACAGGCGACCCCTGAAGAGTTCTTCACCAACCCGCAGAGCGGTCGCGCGAAGGACTTCCTGTCCAAGATCCTGACCAACTGAGTCGGTCTGCAGCGGCGTTCTCACCCCCGCCCGCCCGATCCGACACCGATTCCCACTATCCCTACCCACCCATTTCACGAGGAGAACCCATGAACTTCCGACGGATCGGATCGGCCGCCGCGGCGGTCACCCTGGCCCTCGGCCTCGCCGCGTGCGGGAACGACGACGGCGGCGAGAACCAGCTCCGGATCGGCATCAAATTCGATCAGCCGGGCCTCGGTCTCAAGGAGGGCAACGACTACACCGGGCTCGACGTCGACGTGGCCACGTACATCGCCGAGAAGCTCGGCACCCCCGCCGAGGACATCGAGTGGGTCCAGGCGCCGAGCGCGCAGCGCGAGACCCTCCTCGAGACCGGCCAGGTGGACATGATCGTCGCCACCTACTCGATCACCGACTCCAGGAAGGAGAAGGTCGACTTCGCCGGGCCGTACTTCATCGCCGGCCAGGATCTGCTGGTCCGCGCGGATGACGACAGCATCACGGGCCCGGCCTCCCTCGAGGGCAAGCGCCTGTGCTCGGTCTCCGGGTCCACCTCGGCCCAGAACGTCCAGGAAGAGGTCCCGGGGGTCAACCTCCAGGAGTTCGGCACCTACTCCGAATGTGTCTCGGCACTGGTGTCCAACGCGGTCGACGCCCTGACCACGGACGACACGATCCTCGCGGGGTACGCCGCGCAGGACCAGTACCAGGGCCAGCTCAAGGTCGTCGGCGCCCCGTTCTCCGAGGAGCTCTACGGGATCGGCATCCGGAAGGGCGACACCGAGAAGTGCGAGCAGATCAACGAGGCCATCCGCGAGATGATCGCCGACGGCAGCTGGGAGGCCGCCGTCGAGGAGAACCTCGGCCCGGCCGGGTTCGTCCCGGGCGAGGGGAACCCGCCCAACCCGGACGCCTGCGCCTGATCTGACCACCCGGGTCCTCCGCGTCACAGTGGACAGTGGCGCGGAGGACCTCACACTCCTCATGAGGGAAGGTCGACCATGGGCGACATATTCGCCAACTACGACGTCTTCGGGGCGGTGTGGGTCACCATCCAGCTCTCGCTGCTCGGGACGGCGGGCGCGCTGGTGCTGGGGACGATCGTCGCGATCCTGCGGGTCTCCCCGGTGGCCGTCCTCCGGGGGCTCGGCACCTCCTACGTCAACATCTTCCGCAACCTGCCGTTGACCCTGCTGATGGTCTTCAGCATCCTCGGCCTGTCCTTCATCCTCCAGCTGTCCGTCTCGGACAACTTCGCCCGCAACGCCTTCTGGTGGGCCGCGATCATGCTCGCGGTCTACCACGCGGCGTACGTCTGCGAGGCGCTGCGCTCCGGCGTCAACACGGTCCCGGTGGGGCAGGCCGAGGCGGCCCGGTCGATCGGGCTGGGGTTCGGGCAGTCGCTGCGCGAGGTGATCCTCCCGCAGGCCTTCCGGGGCTCCATCGCCCCCCTCGGCTCGGTCATCATCGCGCTCATCAAGAACTCGACGGTCGCCGCGGTCATCGGCGTAGGTGACTCCGCCGGGCTGCTGCAGGTGATCACCGAGAACGAGGGTGCCAGCCTGCCGACGTTCTTCTTCTTCGCCATGGTGTTCGTGGTGCTCACCCTCCCGATCGGGCTCTGGACCACCTCCCTCTCACGGAAGCTGGCGGTGAAGCGATGAGTACCCAGGCCGTTCTGTTCGACGCCCCGGGACCCAAGGCCCGACTCCGCCACAAGATCTTCACGGTGGTCGGTGCCCTGATCGCCCTCGGGATCGCCTATGTGGTCTACGTCCAGTTCGAGGCCGCCGGCCAGCTGCAGGCGTTCATGTGGGAGCCCTTCGTCACCGACCCGCAGGTGTGGACCTCCTACCTGATCCCCGGTCTCAAGGGCACGTTCACGGCGGCAGCCATTTCCGTCGTGCTCGCGGTGATCTTCGGTTTGCTCTTCGGTATGGGTCGACTCTCGCCGTTCGCGCCGCTGCGGTGGTTCTGCGGCGTGATCGTGGAGTTCTTCCGCTCGGTCCCGGTGTTGCTGATGATGGTGTTCGCCTATTTCGGATACTTCGCGACCTCGAACCTCGTGCCCAACCAGCACGCGCCGCTGGCCGCGGTGGTCACCGCCCTGACCCTCTACAACGGCGCGGTCATCGCGGAACTCGTCCGCTCCGGAGTCCACGGACTGCCCAAGGGCCAGACCGAGGCCGGGCTCGCCGTGGGCCTCACGCCGGGGCAGGTGCTCCGCTCGATCCAGCTCCCGCAGGCTCTCACGGCCATGCTCCCGGCGCTCGTCGGCCAACTCGTCGTCGTCCTCAAGGATTCCGCCCTCGGCTACGGCATCACCTACCTGGAGTTGCTCAACTGGTCCAAGACCCTCGGGTCCGCCTACGCCAACACCGTTCCCGCGTACATCGTGGCGGGCATCCTCTTCGTGGTCATCAACTACTCGCTCACCAAGTTCGCCGTCTACCTCGAAGGTCGGCTGAAGAAGCGCCGCGCCAAGACCTGACCGCCGCCGGGCGGGCATCTGCTCCCGCGCCTGTACGCCTGCGGGGCAGACGCCCGTCTGGATGAACACCGGCCTGCGCGGTTGCGCACGCGAGAGTTCAGGGACACGGGCGGCTGCGGTCGGCGGATGTGAACAGTGAGGGACGGGCGCGGCGTGGCCGTACGACGGGCCCTGGATACGCGAGGGGCCCCGCCGGAAATCGATTCCGGCGGGGCCGTCGTGTACCCGAGGCGACCTGGTGTCAGCTCACGTCGGTGTCAGCTCACTTCGGTGGCATCCGGATGCCACCGTCGACGCGCACGGTCTGCGCGTTCATGTAGGGGTTCGTGAGCAGCTCCATGACCATCGACGCCAGCTCGTCGCCCGAGCCGAGACGCTTGGGGAACAGCACGCTCTCACCGAGCTTGGCCTTGAACGCCTCGGAGTCGGGGCCCTCGCCGTAGATCGGCGTGTCGATGAGGCCGGGGGCGACGGTGTTGAGGCGGATGCCGGCGGCCGACAGATCACGAGCGACGGGGAGGGTCAGCCCCACGATTCCGCCCTTGGAGGCGGAATACGCGGCCTGGCCGATCTGGCCGTCGAAGGCGGCGACGGAGGCCATGTTGACGATCGCGCCCTTCTGGCCGTCCTCGTCGGCCTCGCCGCGGGACATCGCCGTGGCGGCCAGTCGCAGCATGTCGAAGGAGCCGATGAGGTTGATGTCGATGACCTTGCGGAACGAGTCGAGGTCGAAGGCCGAGGCGAACTCTCCGTCGCGGCCGATCGTGCGCTGCGCCCACCCGATGCCGGCCGAGTTGACCAGGTACCGCAGCGGGCCCAGTTCGAGAGCGGCCTCGACGGCCTTGACGTTGTCCTCGGTCTTGGTCACGTCGACAGCCACGAACGTGCCCCCGACGTCGTTCGCCAGCGCCTCGCCCTTCTCGGCGTTGAGGTCGGCGACGACCACCTTGGCCCCCTGCGCGGCGAGCTGACGGACGACGGCGGCGCCGATTCCCGATGCGCCACCGGTGACGATTGCACTTGCTCCGGAGATATCCATGTCAGAACCGTAACAAGCCGACGTGACCGACATCGCGGTCACGGGTCGTTCGGTCGGTGATTCAGCTGGCCGAGCCCTCGACCACCACGTCCCAGCGGATGCCGAACCGATCGTGGACCTGCCCGTAGAGGTCCCCCCACGGGGCGACCTCGAACGGCATCGCCATCTCGCCCCCGCTGCTGGTGACCTTGTCCAGGAATGCTCGGGCCTCGCCCTCGGTGTCGAAACCCAGGAGGAACGAGTAGACGTCGTTCCGCGGCTGCGGGAGGTTCTCTCCCATGGAGTCTCCGCCGGTCAGGCTGATACCGGGGGCCTCGAGGGTCGCGTGCGCCACCGACCCGTGCGGCGGGTCGAACGGGAAGTCCTCCGTCGACGGGAACTGGTCGTAGGTCATCACGTCGAGCTTCCCGCCGAAGAGCCCCTGGTAGTACGGGAACGCCTCGGACGCGTTACCTGGGAAGGAGATGTAGGGGATACAGGTCATGGCCATGATCGGAGCCTCTCGTCACGGGCGACCGCGTGCCGGTGCGACCCGGTATCCGCAACGCTAGACCCGGTGGCGGCGCCGGTCACGTGAAATCTCGTCGCCGTCGCCCTCGCGCTCGCCGTCGCCGCGAGGTCAGGCCGACGCGGGGTCGCGGCCGGCCAGCGCGAGGAGCCG
>NZ_JAALDW010000172.1:0-3297 GCF_014145055.1 Dietzia sp. DQ11-38-2 | reverse complement strand
ACCGAGGAGCCGGCGGGCGGATCCCCGGCGCCGACCGGCGACGTCCTGCTGGCTCTCGACCTGGCCTGATCCGGTTCACGCCTGCCACCATTGCCGCAGGGGAACGTCCCAGGTCATGGAGTCGCCGAGTCGGACGGCCAGGATCTGGTGGAGCTGGATCTTGTTGTGTTCGAAGCCGTACTGGCAGGCGCCCATGTAGAGACCCCACAGTTTGGCCATGGGTTCACCGACCTCCTCGACCGCCTCGTCCCAGTGTTCGACCAGGTTCGCGCACCAGTCGCGCAGGGTGAACGCGTAGTGCTGCCGGAGGTTCTCCTCGTGCACCACCTCGAACCCCGCGTTCTCCGCCTCGAGGTGGACGGTCCCGGCACCGGCCAGTTCGCCGTCCGGGAAGATGTACCGGTCGATGAACGCGCCCGCCTTGACGGACCGCGAGTTGTCCGGACGGGTGATGCAATGGTTCAGCAGACGCCCTCCCGGCTTCAGGTACCCGTGGAGTCGGGTGAAGTATCCGTGGTAGTTCCTGCGCCCGATGTGCTCTGTGATGCCGATGGAACTCACGGCGTCGAAGTCGCGCTCGGGCACGTCGCGGTAGTCCATCAGCCGGACCTCGGCCAGATCCTCCAGCCCCTGGGCTCGGATCGCGGCCTGGCCCCACTCGACCTGCTCCCGCGAGAGCGTCACGCCGATCGCGCGGACCCCCCGGGAGGCCGCGTAGCGCACCATCCCGCCCCACCCGCACCCCACGTCCAGCAGCCTGTCGCCGGCTTTGAGACCGAGCTTGTCGAAAACGAGGCGGTACTTGTTCTCCTGCGCCTTCTCCAGGGACATCTGTGCGTCGGTGTAACACGCGCAGGTATAGGTCATGGTGGGCCCGAGGATCCACTCGTAGAACCGGTTGGACACGTCGTAGTGGTAGCTCACGACCTCCGAGTCCCGCTTCTTGGAGTGTCTCCGCATGCCGTGCGCGACCCGGCGCCACGCCGCCGGCACCTCCTGCTCGGGAATCGGCAGCATCGTGAGGTTCTCGCGTCCGATCGACCGGGCGATCCGGGCCATCGTCCGCACGTCCGGCCTCCGGGTCATGGCCTTGCGGAAGACCTCGAGCGCGCCGAACGCGTCGTGCGGCGCACCGGGATGTACCCCGTCGACCTCGAGCTCACCCATGAGGTAGGCGCGGGCCAACCCGAGATCCCCCGGCGCGGTCACGAAGTACTGCAGCGCCTTCGGACTCTTCAGGCGTAGTACCAGCTCACTGTCGGGCGGGCCGAACACCGAGCCGTCGTAGGCCTCGATACGCAGGGGTGGCTCGCCCGTCGCGAATGCGTCGACGATCTCACCGATCGTCATCCTGTCCGTCGTCACCGTGCACCCACCGCCTTGTCGTAGAGGGTCGAGAACCGACCGTTCGGGTCGAACTCCGCCTTCAGCCGGGCGGCGTGCTCACCGCCGTACAGCTGGTCGAACTCCTCCCGGGAGTAGAAGACCTCAGAGTAGAGCGACTTGTGTCCACCGAGGCGGGAGACCTCCTCCTCGATGCGCCGGTTCCACGCCCCCTCCACCGACCCCGGCTCTACCGGCGCCGAGGACCAGAAGCCGATGTTGACATAGGTTGTGTCGGGCGACAACGGGTACAGAGGCCACGGCCGGTCGGAGCCCGGCCCCCCGTCCGGTGTCGGTGCCGGGGTGCGCTCCCGCAGCCGCAACGGACACACCCACAGTGGTTCGATGGGCACCTCATTCAGGAACCACCCGAGGAACTCGGCCGTGCGGTCGATGGTCACCTCGATGTCCTGCACCACACGCTCGCGCGGGCCCTCGCCCTTGAGCGCCCCGATCCGGTTGCCCAGGTCGTACCTGTGGTCCAGCCCGATGATCTTCCAGTACGCGGACGACCGGAGGAGGTGCTGCGGCCACAGGGCGCGGATCCGGGGATTCTGCACGCCGAACGCCCGCGAACACCAGAACCAGTCGGTGTCCCACCGCCACAGGTAGTCGCGGATGGTCAACCGGTCGCGGGCCATCGATCCGGGCTGTCCGCCGTGCCGGATCGACCGGTAGTAGAT
Source organism: Dietzia sp. DQ11-38-2 (assembly GCF_014145055.1). NCBI lineage: Bacteria > Bacillati > Actinomycetota > Actinomycetes > Mycobacteriales > Dietziaceae > Dietzia > Dietzia sp. DQ11-38-2. The sequence goes on along the minus strand of NZ_JAALDW010000172.1, from coordinate 1,231 downwards.
CGCCTGCTTGTCCCGCACTCCCGTGTAGTCCGAGACGGGACCGGGCTCGTCGGTCCGCCGCCCCAGGGTCAGGTAGGACTCGTCGGCGGAGAAGACGACCCCGTCCAGGAAATCGACGTCCTCGTCGTCGTACGACCCGGACTCGCTGATCCGCCCGAGCCCGTCGGCCAGCGCGGCGAGGGAGCCGAAACGGAGATGTCGCAGCTCGACGTAGCGGGCCACGGGTTCGAGCGCGATGCGCAGCCGCACGGCGTACCCGAGCGAGCCGTACGAGTTGGGGAACCCGCGGAAGAGCGCCTGCTCGCGCACCGTCCCGTCGGGGCGGGCGGTGACGATCTCGCCCGTCCCGGTGAGGACGTCCATCTCCAGCACCGACTCGTGGGGCAACCCCAACCTGAAGGAACTGGACTCGATGCCCAGCCCGGTCACGGCGCCACCGAGGGTGATGGTCTTGAGCTGCGGCACCACGTACGGCATCAACCCGTACGGCAGGGTGGCGTCCACCAGATCCTCATAGGTGCACATGCCCTGCACGTCGGCGGTGCGGGCGTCCGGGTCCACGGAGACCACGCGCGTCAGCCCGGTGGTGTCGAGACCGGGCGACGACGACGAGGCGCGCGGCCTGAACAGGTTGGACGTCGTCTTGGCCAGCCGGACGGGCTCCCCCCGGGGGACCGCCTCGAAGCTGGCGAGGAGTCGGCGGACACCCTCGTCATGGTGCCGGGACCCGACGACCAGCGATCCGGACAGATGACCGTGAGTGCCCATGCGCCCCACCATAGTGGCGGTCCGCGACGACCGGACTTGATCCGGCAGCGGTCCACCCCGGTGTCCCGGCCAGTGTGCTCCCCACCCGCCTCACGGGGCCGGGCGCCACTGACGGGCGGGTCTCGATCTCGTCTCGATTGTGACACCGGTCGCATCGTCTCCGCCGAACCCTCTCGAGCTGGCAGACCGCGTACGTACTCTTCCCGCATGGAGGACCCCCGCGCCCGGGCACGCAGTCGGCCCCACTCGGCGCATCCCACATCCCACATCGAGGAGGGCCCGTCATGAGCACACGCGCACACCGAGCCGAGCGGTCCGCCCGGGGCGCCCGCGAGATCCGTCCCGTCCGACGACGCGGGATCGTCGCCGCGTCGGGGTTCGCGGTGCTCGTCCTGGCGCTCGGGGGGTGCGGGGAGGAGGGGACCGCGGAGGAGGCGGTCGGCGAGGCGACCAGCGCGGTGGG
>NZ_JAALDW010000171.1:2721-5933 GCF_014145055.1 Dietzia sp. DQ11-38-2 | reverse complement strand
GCGCGGTCGGGGGTTGCGCGGGGTGTTCGACGTCCCGTCGACGGGGCCCACGTCATTGCCGATCCCCCTCCGCGGGGAGCATCCCGCGCCCGCCGAGGCGCCGCCGTCGCTGAACGCTTCCGAGGCCGGTGCCCGCCCCGCGGAGACCTCCGTCCCGCAGCAGCAGGAGGGAGCCGAGGCCTACGGGGCCGCGCCGGGCTCGATCTCCGCTCCGGGTGAACCGCTCTCGGCGTCGTCGTCGACACATCGGGATTCGTCTGCCCGCGGGACCGAGACGCAGACCATCGTCCACCTGGTCCGCCACGGGGAGGTCCACAACCCCGACGGGGTGCTGTATGGCCGCCTGCCGGGTTTCCGGCTCTCCGAGCTGGGGCGGAGTCAGGCCGAGACCGTGGCCCGCACCCTCGGGCAGGGGCACGACATCGTGTCGGTCGTCGCCTCGCCGCTGCAGCGCGCCCAGGAGACCGCCGCCCCACTGGCCGAGGCGTTGGGCCTTCCGGTGGGGATCGACGCGGACATCATCGAGGCCGACAACCGCTTCGAGGGCAACAAGGTCGGCGGCCGGGATGGTGCCCTGCGCAACCCTCGGTACTGGCCGATCCTGGTCAATCCGCTGCGGCCCTCGTGGGGTGAGCCGTACCTGCAGATCGCGCATCGGATGATCGGGGCCGTGTACTCCACGCTCGACTCCGCCCGCGGACACGAGGCGGTCCTGGTGAGCCACCAGCTGCCGGTGTACACCACGCGGAGGTTCCTCGAGGGCCGTCGACTGTGGCATGACCCCCGTTCGCGGCAGTGTTCTCTGGCCTCGATCACCTCCCTGGTCTTCGAGGGGACCACGCTGCGCGAGATCGTCTACTCCGAGCCGGCGGGTGCGTCTGACCCGTCGCAGACGGGAGCCTGATCCATGCGACACCCCAAGGCCGCACTCGGCGCCCTGCTCCTGGCGGGCGCCCTCGTCACCGGTGCTTGCGCGACCAGCACGGACGCGGTGGTGACGGGCCCGGAGACGTTCGAGTTCGTCAGCCCGGACGGCCAGCTGGAGATCCACTACGATCCCCCGTCCGAGCGCAGACCCGTCGCCACGCTCACCGGTCCGGACCTGTTGGACCCGGATCGCACGCTCAACGTCCAGGAGGACTTCGAGGGGCAGGTCGTGATTCTGAACCTGTGGGGCCAGTGGTGCGGCCCGTGTCGCGCCGAGTCCGACGACCTGCAGCGGCTGCAGGACGAGTTCGAGCCCCAGGGCGCGACCGTGTTCGGTATCAACCTCCGCGATCCCAACCGCCAGAAGCCCGTCGACTTCGTCGAGGACAACGGCATCACGTTCCCGTCCATCTGGGATCCCAGTAACGCCGCTGTGGCCGCACTGCGTGGGTTCCCGACGTCCGTGGTGCCGGCCACGATCATCTTGGACAAGCAGCACCGGGTGGCGGCGGTGTACCTGGCCGAGATCACCGATGACAAGCTGCGGGACACCGTGTCGGCGATCCTCGCCGAGGAGGTCGAGCCGGTGTGACCCCGGAGACGATCCTGCTCGCGCAGAGCGTGGGGGAGACCTTCCAGCAGACCGTGGCCAGCGGCCCGATCCTGTTGGCGCTGGGCGCGTGTGTCCTGGCAGGGCTCGTGTCCTTCGCCTCGCCGTGTGTGATCCCACTGGTGCCCGGGTACGTCGCGTACCTGGCGAGTGTCGTGGGGGCCGAGCGTCCCCCGGTCACCGTGGCCGCAGCCGAGCGTCAGCGGGCCGCGACGGCGACGATGACCGTGGACGAACGCCGCACCCGCCGCGCCTCCCGCATGCGCGTGGTGGCGGCGTCGCTGCTCTTCGTGGGCGGGTTCACCGTGGTGTTTGTGGCGCTCAGCGCCATGGTGTTGGGCACCGTGCAGTACCTGGCACCGCAGCAGGAGCTGCTGCAGCGTCTCGGTGGTGTGGTGACGATTCTCATGGGCCTGGTCTTCATCGGCCTCGTGCCGACCCTGCAGCGGGACACGCGCATGCAGCCCAAGTCTCTCTCGACGTGGGTCGGCGCACCGATGTTGGGTGCCGTCTTCGCGCTGGGCTGGACGCCGTGTCTGGGGCCGACCCTGGCGGCGGCGTTGTCCGTGGCCGCGGGGACGGGTGTCGACGCAGCGCGCGGCGTCGTGCTGATCGTGGCCTACTGCCTGGGTCTCGGTCTGCCGTTCGTGTTGGTGGCCTTCGGCTCGACCTGGGCGATGCGTACCGTCGGCTGGCTCCAGAGGCACACCCGCGCCATCCAGGTGTTCGGTGGCGTGATGCTCATCATCGTGGGCCTGCTGCTGCTCTCCGGCGCGTGGGCCCTGTTCATCGACTGGCTCCGCGACTTCGCCATCTCGGATACGACCCTGCCCATCTAGACGGCGACTGACCGTCCCCGGGGTCACGCGGCCTTCGCCCTCTCCCCATCAGCGGCGGCGCCGAACCGTCGGCGGATGCCGTCGTCGAGGTCTCGGAGCAGCGCGAACGGCAGAATCGGCGCTTCGAGGGGTGCCAGCGGCTGCTGTCCCGCCTTGGCCGGTGGTGGTGCCGCGACACGTGGTGTGCCGGAGGGTGGGATCCATCGGACTCCCTGAGGCGCGGTGCGGTCGGGGATCGTCCTCCAGCCGGTCGCGTGGATCATGGCGTGGCAGTCGCCGCTGGCCAGGGCGAGTTGGTCGATGTTCGTCAGCCCGCCGGCTGACCAGGGCGCTGCGCTGTGGTGTGCTTCGCAGTGTCTGGCGTCCTGGTCGCAGTCCGGGTGGGTGCACCCTCCGTATGCGGCGAACAGGGCGAGCCGTTGATAGCGGGAGGCGGTTCTGCGGCTGCGGTAGAGCTTGAGGTCCATCTCCTGGTCGCACAGAGCCAGGAACCAGTGGTTGCCGCGCGCCATGGACAGGGCCTGCAGCACCGGGATGCGGATGCCGCCGTCGCTCTGCCCGCAGCCGGCCAGTGTGGTGGGTTGGTCGAGGTCGACGCGCACGACGATCGCCGCGGGCGCCCCGGTCCGGCGGGCGTCGGCGGACAGGGCCAGCTGCAGCGCGTGAACCATCGCGTCATGCATCCGCTGGCCGTCACTGCGGGTGTCCGGTGCATCGGGGTCGGGCCACAGCCGGCCGGGTTGGCCCCAGCGGGCGTGGACCTCGCGCATGAGAGCCGCCAGCTGCGGGTCCATGGTCATGCTCGCGGTGGCCATGAGGTCCAGTCCCTGGCCTCC
>NZ_JAALDW010000171.1:0-2693 GCF_014145055.1 Dietzia sp. DQ11-38-2 | reverse complement strand
GGCGGGCTCGCTCTGCGGCATCGCGTTCGGTGCGGCCCGGGTCGAGAGCGTCGAGCAGCCGGTGGGCGTGGTCCTGCAGCTGCCGGGTGGTGGACTTCTCGGCAGCCTCGATCAACTTCTGCTCCAGGCGATCGCGCACCTCGTCGTCGCACTCATCGGACAGCGCGTCCAAGGCCTTACCGATGACTCGGAGCTGACCGGCGGACACGGCGCCGGAGGCGCTGGCGCGCATACGCGCCGACTCGGCGATACCGGCGTCGTCGAGTCGTCCGCGGGCGTCCCCGGGTGCCAGCCTGAGCCCCCCGGTGAGCATCTGGCGATCGTTGATGAAGCCCATCTCGCGGGCAGTGCTGGTGGCGCGGGCGGCGGCCATGACGCGGGCCTGTGTCGCGCGGATGCGGCGTTGGATCTGCTCGAGCGCCACGAGTTCGGCGTGCAGCTGGGGCGGCGGGGCATCGGTCCAGTCGCGCTGCAGGTGTTGATCGAGCGAGGCGAGTACTACCGCCAACTCTGTCCCCGCCGTCACACCACTCACTGTCTCGCTCATGCGTTCGATTAGATCACCTGGGTACGACACACTGCGTCGGCGCAGTTCAGGGGTTGCATCCGGGGCAGCGGCGTCTACCGGGGCCAGAACGCCACGATCATGGGAGAGATGAGCAACCAGGCCGTCAGCAGGTACATCGTCGCGGCCACCACGATGAAGGCCTCGAAGTGAGACGGTCGGATTACTTGCCCGGGCCACAGCCTCCGCTTGTGAATCCGGCGATTCAGCTCGTGTATCTCCCGCTTCCTCTCGGCCTCTGCCTCGTCCTTGGCGCTCCGAGACACCCGGTCCTCGGTCGCGCTTCCGGGGTTCAATCAACCCCCCGTGCTCGTCCACCGGTGGTCCTTCCCCCTAGATCGCAGATCGCCTAGTGGTACTGCCGGAGCAGCAGGGCGTGGTGTTCGGTCAGCGATTCGTAGACCAGTTCGCCGAACTTCTTGCCGATGGAGGATCCGATCGCGGCTCGCCGTCGTCGCGCCACCAGTGTCCTACCGACTCCCTGCAGCAACCGAATATCCCACCGGGTCCCCCTGTCCCGGCTCGTGTGCCCTCGCCTGGTACGACGGCGCGTGTCAGGCGGGCGGTTCCAGTGCCGGGCTGGTCTCCGGAGTGGCCGCGATGAATGGGGTGGAACCGTCCGTCCGGCCGGGGCGTCAAATAGATCGTGAGGACGATAAGGGGAGCAGTCGCCGCGTTCGCCGCGCTCGCGGTGGTGTCCGCGTGCGGAGTGGGTCAAGACGGCGACAGGGCGACGACGAGCTCAGCAGTCACCGAGGAGCCGGGCAACCCCTGGGACCTGCCGATTGAGCAGCGGCCACCACTTTTCGACCCGTGCGCCGAGATCCCCATTGAAGCGGTGGAGGAGGGCGTCGGCGGGCCGGTCGAAGAGGTTGAGGAGTACACCCGGCACAACCCCGGAGAAATGATGGTTTGCGGCTGGGCGTCCGACGAAGTCGACATAAGCGTCTTGGCGACGTGGAAGTCGCGCGAGGAGTATCTTGCTGACGCTTCGTTCGAAGTGCTCGACGAGGCCCCCTCAGGAGGCAGGAACGGGCTCCGACTGACGGAAGTGGTCGACGCATTCGACAGCTCATGCATTCAGTTGTTCTTCACATCCCGCGGAACAGCTTGGGTCAGGTTCGACCTGGTAACCGGTCTCAACGAATTCCGGGGAAGACCACTCACGAATGCGTGTGATGCGCTGGACAAAGCGATTCGTCCGATAATGACTTATATACCAAAAGGTGACTTTCGATGACTATTCATCTTTCAGCTGATGCCGCCGAGTTGTGCGTCCGATCGAGCGAACATTTTTCTCGCGAACTCGGACGGCAAGCCAGAGTGGAGGTTTTCGGGAATCAGATCGCAACCCCCAATTCCTTCGACACCGCCCGCCAGATCGGCGCCGTGTATTCGGTGTTCGTGGGGGAGGATCTTCGGACGCTTCTCAATGGCTTCATCGACCAGGCCAAGGCGATGTCCATGCTCTTCGCTGCCGCCGGCGGTTTGATCGAGGCACAGGACGAGGCGGTGGCGGCCGCGCTGGGGAAGGCGGCGCAGGAGCCGGCAGGGTTGCAGAGTCTGGGATTGATGGGCTCGATCGGGGCGACCCTCACGATGTTGGACGCCGCCGAAGGGCTCGGTGTGCCGCGCGGGTATGACCGCGTGGGTCCCGAGGAGGTGTCCGGAGCCCCACTGGAGAGGCTGGTGTCCGGGGCTCAGGCTCTGGACCCGTCCCAGTTCCACGACGTCCGGGATCGGGTCAGCACCGTCGCGACACGCCTCCGCACAGCGGCGGCTGACCTGCGACGCGGTTTGGGCGACGCGCTGGGCAGCCAATGGCAGGGTGAGTTCGCCAGCCAGGCCAGCACCTCGGTGGGATCGTTCACCGAATCGGTCGACAGACTGGCCACGGTCCTCGAAGTAGTGGCCACCAAGGCGAGCACCGCCGAGGACGGCTTCATCACCACCAAGGCCAGAATCGGGGAGGAGTCCGCGTCGCTCCAGGCCGCCCAGCTCAACACCCCGGGATACGACGGCGTCCACGGCCCGCCGACCGCTCACACCGCCGCCGTCATGGCGGCAGCCCAGGCCGCCGCGGAAGAGCAGGCACGAGCGACGGTCAACACCGTCTACAGCCCCGCCG
>NZ_JAALDW010000170.1:0-6704 GCF_014145055.1 Dietzia sp. DQ11-38-2 | reverse complement strand
GCGGCCAGGACCACCGCGCGGATCCGGCGTCGCCACAGGGTCGGCATCCGGCCCGTCGCGGCCAGCAGGACCCCGAGGATCCACGGCAGCGGGTCGACCCACGAGTGCGGGTGGGCCGTCGTCGACCCCCCGTCCCCGTGGGACAGGACGCCGACCAGCAGGTCGCGACCGACACCGCCGAGAACGCCCGCGACTTGAGAGATGAGGGCCACGGCCAGCAGGCGGGCCCCGCCCAGGAGTCGCTCGGCGACCGGCCCCGCCACCAGCAGTAGCGCCGTGGAGGCGAGGAGACCGCCGAGGCCGGAGACGAACAGCCCGGACGTGATGAGGGTCCAGAGGTGGCCGTGTCCGAGCGACACGGACCCCGCCGCGACCCGGTCGAGCCACTCGGGGCCCGGGCCGAAGGTCGCCGTGCCGGTCACCGCGGCCACCACCCACATCACGGCGAGCAGTGTGATGGTGACCGGAGAGGTCGACCATGCCCGGGCCGCGTACCGGCGCGCGGTGGAGACCGTCGTTCTCATCGGATGAGCCCCGTTCTCCGGGCGAGCCAGGGTAGTTCGCGCTCGAGCCCCGCGGACCACACGGCGTAGCTGTGACCGCCGGGCAGTTCGGTGAGGTGGGCATCGATACCGGCGGCCACCGCCGCTGAGTAGAGTTCCCGGGCCGCCGGGCCGTACTCGGTGTCGGTGGAACCGTAGACGAACGCTCCGGCCATCCCGGGGAAGCGCCGTGTCGCCATCAGGTCGGCGGGGTTGTTCCGGCGGAACGCCGCCTCGTCTCCGCCGAAGAACTGCTCGACGGTGTCGGCTCGGGTTCCTATGGTCGGCTCCGGCTGCCCCGACATGTCGAGGAAGGTCGGGAAGACGTCCGGGTCGGACAGGGCCGTCTGGAGTGCGCAGGTTCCGCCGAAGGACAGCCCACCGATCGCCATCGACATCGGACCGGAAGCGACCTGCAGGTTCTCGTGGATCCACCTCGGGACGTCGACGGTCAGGTAGGTCCGGGAGTCGCCCCGGGGCGAATCCACGCACAGTGTGTTGCTCAGCGATTCCCCGAGGGGATCGGCCACCACCACGACAGGGGCCAGCCCGGCATGCTGCGATGCGAACGCGTCCGCGATCACCGGCAACCTCCCGGAGACCACCCAGTCCTCGGGGGTGCCGGGCTGGCCGGCGAGCAGGACGAGGACCGGAAGGAGGGGGCGAGGCTGCGCGAAGTACGCCGGCGGCAGATAGATCTGCGCGGGCCGCGCCGCGAATCCCGACGTGGTCCCGGGGATCGGCGCTTCGGTGATCGCCCCGCTCGTCGGCATGTTCTCGGGGGGCGTCCACACGTCCTCCACGGCGGTCCCGGGCGGGAGGTCGTCGCCGACGGCCGTCGGATCGGACCCGAGGACGTCGGCGAGGGGGACGGTCCGGTGGTCCGGAATCCCGATCAGGGTGCCGAGGGTGGGGAACTCGGCGTACATGCGGTTGACGTGGCCGCCGGCGCCGAGGAGCACGGCCACCGTCGTGAGCAGCACCCCGGCCACCCGCCACGGGCGTCGGCGGGTCCTCCCGCCGACCAGACAGGACACGGCGAGCATCACCGCCAGCAGGGCCACGGCGATCCAGACGTACACCGTTCGAGGGATGGCGTCCGGGATGGGTTTGAACACCCCCTCGACCAGGAACCCGCCGGTCGCGGTCGCCAGTGCGGCGGCGATCGCGCACGAGGGCAGGGTTCGCCTCCACCACCGGCGTCGGTCCCGGGTGCCGCTCCTGACGCCCGTGGAGCCGGCGACCGCCAGCCCCGCGAAGCCGACCACCACGAGTACCCACAGGGTCGCCGACGCCGGCGTGTCCAGAAGAGACACACCGAGTAGCTGCTGCATCGCCGCCCACCTCCACCGCGGACCCCGTCAGGCCGCGCGTCACACCCGTGTCGTCGTCACCTGCGTGACACCGCGGGTCGGAGCCTAGAAGGGTTCGCTGAGAAGACGCGGAGACGGCGAGCGCTCAGTTCTGCATGGCGATCTGCTGGCCCGTCACCAGGGGATAGTCAACGATGGCGTCGGAGTCGAGATCCGCTGCGTGCATGTCGACGCCGGTGATCTGACTGTTCTCGTAGGTGGTGTAGTAGTAGACGCCGGTGTCGGCGTTGCAGCAGGACGAGTAGATGGTGATCTCGTATGAGTCGTCGCCGCCGACCTGCACGCATCCGCGCTGCTGAGCGACAGATCCGAGGATGTGGAAGAACTGGCTGAGGGATTCCGACTCGGACGTCCCGGAGACCGAGTTCATCTTGGTGAAGACGGCCTTGGCGAACCGCGAGGACGAGGACAGGTCGCCGGGCAGACCGATGGCCCCCATCCCCCGGCTGTAGGTCTCGAACTCGAGCCGCTCGGAGAAGCGGTTCTCGGGCGGGGTCGTCGACAGATGCATGTAGTCGTTCAGCCCGAAGCTCTGGATGTCGAAGGTCGGGTTGTTGGTCAGCACGCCGTACGGATTGTCGTAGACGCGCAGACCGGAGGCCACGCTCTCCACGGTGAGGGACCTGTGACGATCCGAGATGATCCAGTGCAACGGTGACTGGGGGAACTCGGAGCTGAACGGGATGTCCACGAGGTTCACCTCCGACAGCGCGGTCTCGACCTGATCGACCGTGTCGAACTGGCCCAGAACCCAGGGGATGAACTCGAACGGCGCGACGTTCGCCTTGCCCGGGGCCTCGGGTTTGTAGTCCGCGTTCCCGGGGAAGTTGAGCCCCGCCATGCTCAGACCCCGGTCGTTGGTCCCGTCGTAATACAGGGGGAACCCCTCAGCGGTGGTGGCCATCCCGATGATGGCGTGGTGGGTGGGTAGCGGCGGGAGCCGCCGGAACTCGAACGGGAAGTTCCGGGGCGTGATGGTGACCTTCTCGTGGTAGGAGTACTCGAGGTCGAGGTTCCTGCCGAAGTAGTGGTCCCTCGTGGTGTGGCTGAGACCGGTGCACATGGCGTGCCTCCCTTGTCGGGGCGCTCCTCGGGAAAGAGGAGGTGTCTCATCCGTATCAGGGTGAGGTACGACACACCAGAGGTGAGTCGGAACCGTGACCGGCCGGGCTCGTCCCTACCGGGGGAGCCCCATCACCTGGACGGGACCGGGGCGGTTCTCCGTCGTGCCGTCGCCCAACTGGCCGTAGTGGTTGAGGCCCCAGCACCTGATGGAATCGTCATCCAGGGCCGCGCAGGTGGACGAGCCCCACGAGCTGATCCCCGTCGCGCCGGCCAGGTCTTCTACGGGTACCGGGACGAGGCTGTCGTCAAAGGTGCCGTCGCCCAGGTTGCCGAGGAAGTTCGCACCCCAACACCGCGCCGAGCCGTCGCGGAGGACCGCGCAGGAATGCGCGCCTCCCGCGCTCACTGCGACCACGTTCGACAGTCCGTCCACCGCCACGGGCACCACGCGGTCCGTGGTGGATCCGTCGCCGAGGGCGCCGTTGTAATTCTGTCCCCAACAGCGGGCACCGCCGTCCGTCAGAGCCGCACACGTGTGGTTGCTGCCCGCTGCGATCGAGGCCGCGTCATCGAGGCCGGCCACGGGCGTCGGAGTGAGCCTGTTGTCGGTGGTGCCGTCGCCCAACTGCCCCTCCCCGTTGCGGCCCCAGCATCGGGCGGTGCCGTCCTCGAGACGAGCGCACGAATGGAGGGGTCCGAGATCGATCGAGGACACGGTGCGCAACTCCTCCACGGGGACCGGGCTCGTCCGGGTGTCGGTGGTGCCGTCCCCCAACTGTCCCAGGTTGTTCACGCCCCAGCACGCCACCGTCCGGTCGACCAGCAGAGCACAGGCGTGGGCGTTGCCGGTGCTGACGGCGATCGCACGCGAGAGCCCGTCAACGGGCACGGGGGTGTACCGATCGGTCCGCGTCCCGTCCCCCAGCTGTCCGAGGAAGTTGGAACCCCAGCACCGGACCTCCCCGGCACGGGTCACCGCGCAGGAGAAGTTGGCCCCCACGCTCACCGAGGTGACGTCCACGAGGTCGGCCACCTCCACGATGGTGCCGGGGGCGACGGTGGGTCCACCGCCCAGCGAGCCGTACGAGTTCCGGCCCCAGCACGCGACCGTGCCGAGAGTCGTGACGGCGCACGCGTGCTCGTCCCCCATACTCACCGAGAACGGGTTCGCGTCCTCGCCCGGGCTCCCGGCGCTGCCTGTGCTCCCGAGGCTGGCCGTGTCCGCCAGGCTCCCGAGGCTGCCCGTGTCCCGCGATGAGCCCTGGGCGTCGGCCGCTCCCGCGGCGAAGACCACCGCGGCGATGGCCAGACAGATCACGGCGACGACGACGCCCACTGCCTTCCCGAGGTGAATCCTGTGGTGAACCATGCTCGACCGCGCCCCTTCCGGCGTTGGCCCCGGGGGGGCAATTGGTGAGCAGGAACTTATCACCGTTGATTCCAGCAGCGCCACCCCGTGAGTACAGTGCCGTCGCGCCACCGATGGTGATGAGACCGAGCTGTGCAGATCCTGCGCGTGCCCTGAGGGTGCGGGCGGCCCTCGGACCTCACTCCGGGCTGCGGGCGACCTCGCGCAGCTCGCCGGTCTCCACGTCGTAGACGAAGCCGCGGACCGCGGAGGCGTGCAGGAGGAACGGATCCGCCTCGACGCGTGCGAGCGACTGACGGACGTCCCCTTCCACGTCGCCGAACGCCTCCGGAGACCACCGCGGGCGCAGACCGGTGTCGGCCTGGATCTGGTCCTTGAAGTCGTCGTCTCTGAAGGTGAGCATGCCGCAGTCGGTGTGGTGGATCAGCACGATCTCCTCGGTCCCCAGGAGCCGCTGGCTGATCGTGAGCGACCGCAGGACGTCGTCGGTGACCACGCCTCCGGCGTTGCGGATCACGTGCGCGTCACCCTCGGACAGACCCAACAGTCCGTACGGATTGAGGCGGGCGTCCATGCACGCCACCACGGCGGTCTTGCGGCCGGGCGGCATGGGCAGGCCGCCCTTGTCGAAATCGGACGCATAGGCCCTGGCGGCCTCGAGTAGCTCGTCGGTGACTGTCATGGCCGCAATCTAGACCCGCGAGTCGCCCCGTGACCAGACTTTCGCTCGCCACGGGGCGAATCGGCGTCGGCGTGGGTCAGCCCCGTGCCCGCCGTGCGGCGAGCCCCGCCAGCGAATCCAGGACGAGGAACGCCGCCAGCGAGATCCCCAGGAGCGGGACGGCCCATCCGGCGACCGCGATCACGGCCGCCCCGATCAGGACCGCCAGTGGGCGGCGGCGCAGAAGTTCGAGTGCCGCGCCCCGCACGGGGGGCCGGGCCAGACCGCGGGTGCGGGTGGGTCGCCGCGTCCACCACAGGGAGTACCCCCGGAGAGTGACGACGACGACCGCCGCCGCGACGGCCGCCAACAGCAGTTGATTGGCCACCCCGAACAGGAACCCCATGTGGAGCCGGATGCCCCAGTCGGTGAGTTTGGCGGCGACGGGGTAGCTGGAGAACGGGATGGACTGCACCACCCCGCCCGTCGCGGGATCGATGCTCACCGCGTCGGGCCCGGGCGTCCAGGACCGCCGGGCCTCCTGGACCCGCCAGGGGTCACCCTCGGCGGCGGGCGGGACCAGCTGGACGGGTTCCGTCAGACCCGCTGAGCGGGCGCCGGCCAGTGCGATCTGCGCTCCCTCCGGGGTCCAGGCGGCGGCGTCCTCGGAACCGAGACCATGGGAAGCGCCATGGGAACCGTGATGCGCGTGTCCGTTCGCGGACGCGGCGACAGGGGTTATGGCGTCGGAGGTCTCAGGAGAGTGGGCCGACAGCGTCGGCGTGGTCCAGTCCAGGGCGGAGCGGAGGTCGGAGACGCGCTGCCCGGCGTAGGCCGACCAGGTCAGACCGGTCGCCGACAGCACTAGCATGCCCACCAGTGCCCAGGTGCCCAGCACGGCGTGGCGGGAGCGTAGGCGCGCCCGCCCCTCCAGGCCGGGGGCCGACCTGAACGGAGAGGTGTCGGCCCGGCGGGTACGGCCCCACCACAGGTACAACCCCGCCAGGGCGAGTGGGGCGAGCCAGCTGGCGGCCAGCTCGGAGTAGAGGCGCCCGACCTCGCCGAGGTGCAGACTGCGGTGCAGGCCGGACAGCCAGGTGCGCAGAGGGAGCGCCTGGCCGGACCCGTACTGGACGGTGTCCCCGCGGACGGCACCGTCGGAGGGGTCGACGAAGACCACGCGGGAGTGCGATTCCGACGGTAGTGAGTCATCCGTGAACAACACCCTGGTCGTCGACCCGTCGCTCCCGGGCACGATCCTCGAGACCGCGAGATCGGGATGAACCGCGCGTGCGGTGGTGATCTGGTCGGTCAGTGCGACGTTCTGCGCCGAGGAGGCGGCGGTCAACTGATCGGCGTAGACCGCCTTCTCGAGCGTCGGCGCCAGCGCGTAGAAGAAGCCCGACACCGCGGCGATGAGCAGGAACGGGCCGACCAGCAGGCCGACGTAGAAGTGGAGGCGGAGCATGAGTTGCCTCAGTGGGCCACCGACGCGCGGGTCGCGCGGTCCGGCGGTGGGCAGGTCGGCGGTGGGGGAGGCGGCAGTGGGCGGGTCGGGTTCGCGTGGGTGGTCGGTCGTGGTGGTCATGGGTTGGGTACTCCTGATCCACGGCCCCGTGCTGCCGGTGCGCTCGCGCGCGACCGCGGGGGCCGTTCGAGATGAGAGAAGGACGCACACCGGCGTGGCCCCGGGG
>NZ_JAALDW010000169.1:0-5042 GCF_014145055.1 Dietzia sp. DQ11-38-2 | reverse complement strand
GCAGGACACCACCGGCCAGTCCTACCCCATCCTCTGCGAGGAACTGTTCTGGGGGGACGCCGGGATCGGTCTGTCCATCATGGGCACCGGTCTCGCCGCGGCGGGGATCGCCTCGGCCGGGACGACCGAGCAGATCATCGAGTGGGTGCCCCGCTGCTACGGCAGCGAGGCCGACCCCGCGGTCGGCGCGTTCTGCTCGTCCGAGCCGGAGGCGGGGAGCGACGTGGGCAACATGCGCACCCGGGCCCGCTACGACGAGGCCGCGGACGAGTGGGTGATCTCCGGGCAGAAGGCCTGGGTGACCAACGGCGGCGAGGCCTCGGTGCTGGTGGTGCAGGCGGTCGTGGACCCGGATCTCGGGTCCCGGGGCCAGGCCGCCTTCGTGGTGGAGGCCGGGGCCGCCGGGATCGAGACCGGCTCCAGGATCAAGAAGCACGGTCTGCGCGCCTCGGCGACCGCGGACATCTTCTTCGACGACGTCCGTGTTCCCGGGTCGGCGCTGCTGGGCGGGAAGGAGAAGCTCGACGAGAAGCTGGCCCGCGCACGGGAGGGCGAACGGACCGGCGGGCAGGCGGCCATGGCCACGTTCGAGCGGACCCGCCCCACCGTGGGGGCCATGGCCGTGGGCATCGCGCGGGCGGCGCACGAGTACGCGCTCGAGTACGCCAAGGGCCGGGTGGTGTTCGGCCGACCCATCATCGAGAACCAGGCCATCTCGTTCCTTCTCGCGGACATGGCGGTGGAGATCGACGCCTCCCGCCTGCTGGTGCGCCGGGCGGCGTGGATGGGTGCGGCCGGGCACCCCATGGCCCGGGCCGAGGGGTCGATGTCCAAGCTCAAGGCCGGTCGGACGGCCGTCTGGGCCACCGAGCGCGCGATCCAGATCCTCGGCGGGGTCGGGTACACCCGCGAGTACCCGGTCGAGCGGATGCACCGCGACGCCAAGATCTACGACATCTTCGAGGGCACCGAGCAGATCCAACAGTTGGTGATCGCCCGCGCGATCTCGGGAGTGCGGTTGCCGTGACGGTCGAGGTGGTGCGGTCGAGCGTGGTCCGCGCCCCTCGGGACGAGGTGTGGGCACACGTGGTGACCGCGGAGGGGATCTGCGACGAGTTCCGGCCCCTCCTGCGGATGCGGATCCCGGCGCGACTGGCGGGGGCCTCGATCGCGGACGTGCCGCTGGGCCGGCCGCTCGGGCGCGCGTGGATCCTCCTGGGCGGGGTCGTGCCGCTGGAGTACGACGACCTGATGCTGGTCGAGCTCCGGGCCCCACGGTACTTCCAGGAGCGCTCGGTGCTCGGATCGTGTCGGGTGTGGGAGCACCGTCGCGAACTCGACCCGCTGGGGGACCACTCGACCAGGATCACCGACACACTGCGGGCCGTGCCCCGGACCCTGGTTCCCGGATCGGTCGTTCGAGTGCTGGTCGGGGCGCTGTTCGACCACCGGCACCGGCGCCTGGTGCGGACGTTCGGATGAGCATCCGGGCCGGATGTGATAGAGAGAACTGCTCGCCCGGCCCCGGATGGCGCACAATGGGCCGAGGTACTCCTGGCGACGAGGTACGGCGCGGAGACCATCCCCGAGGGGGAGTGCGATATGCGGAAACCCGAAATGCAGAAGACAGTGCTCCACGGTCGAGAACTCGCCTACCGCGAGTCCGGAGCCGGCGAGGGAAAGCCCACGCTGCTGCTCATCCACGGGATGGCGGGGAGCTCCGTCACCTGGCGTGAGCTGATACCCCGTCTGGAATCGAGATTCCACATCATCGCCCCCGACCTGCCCGGCCACGGGGAGAGTTCGCTGGACTTCGACGACTACTCACTCGGCGCCCTGGCCTCCGCTCTGCGGGACCTGCTGGTGGTCAAGGGCATCAGTCGCTGCACGGTGATCGGGCAGTCCCTCGGTGGCGGCGTGGCCCTGCAGTTCGTCTACCAGTACCCCGACTTCTGCGAGCGCATCACGTTGATCGGCAGCGGCGGCCTGGGCAAGGAGGTCACCTGGATCCTGCGGCTGCTCGCCGTCCCCGGCGCCGAACTGATCCTCACCGGGGCCGCGGCTCCGTTCCTGGTGGCCGCCGGGGACAAGGCCCGCGGGTTCCTCACCGGCAAGGGCGTCCGCGCGATCGCCCTCGAGGAGCCCTGGGCGGCGTACGAGTCGCTCGGCCGGCCCGGGCACCGACGCGCGTTCTTCAAGACCCTCCGCGCGGTCGTGGACAACAAGGGCCAGGCGGTCTCCGCCGGCAACCGGCTGTACCTCGCGGCGCAACTGCCGTTCCAGCTGATCTGGGGAGACCGCGATCCGATCATCCCCGTCTCGCACGGGCACACCACCCACGAGGCGATCCCCGGCAGCCGGCTCGCGATCGTGGAGGGCACCGGGCACTACCCGCACGTCGAGGACCCCGCCGCGGTCGAACGGATCCTCGTCGACTTCATGGAGTCGACGGATCCCGGTCACATCGACCACCAGCTGATGGGAGAGCTCGTCACCACCGGCGGCGAGAGCCCGTAGGGTCACGGGCCCGACGGGCACCCGCAGACGTGGCGGGCACCCACTGACACGACTCGGCCCCGGTTTCCTCCAGGGAAACCGGGGCCGGACCCGTGCAGTCAGGCGCCAGGGGCGTCAGGCGTGGGTCGTGTCAGGCGTCGGTCTCGACCGTGTCCTCGGCGACCGCGTCGTCGTCGCCGGTCTGGACATCGTCACCGGTGGTGGTGTCGTCGCCGACGGTGTCGTCGCCGTCGGTGTCACCGGGGACCTCGGCGGCGATGCCACGGAGGATGTCGACGGCGCCGGAGATGTCACCCGTCAGCGCGGTCGAGATGGCCAGATCGGCGTTCGCCTCGCACTCGTCGCCCGACAGGCCGGGGGCGACGGCGCCGACGGAGCCCAGGAAGTCGTACGCGGAGATCGTGCCGCACAGCTGCTGCGCGACCTCCGAGACCTCGGCGGGCGTCTCGACGTCGTCGAGGTCGGTCTCACCGGCCGTGGGGACACCCACCGACCCGCTGTCGAGGCCGTCGAGGCCGGGGAGATCGCTCTGCGCGGCGGCGAGGCCTGCGCCGGAGAAGGACAGGGCGGCGGCGGAACCGATGACGGCGATGGTCTTCTTCATGGTGGTCACCTTTCGATCGAGCGCCGGGTTCTCCCGGAGTCACGGCGGTGACCATAACGACGACGGGCGGCCGGTGCTGTGATCCGCATCACTCGGCGCTCGCGGGCGAGCAGGCAAAACGGCCGGTGCCCAGCAGTGACGGCGCCGGGACAAATTCTTCTTCATCTCGCCGACTGTCCGCCCCGCCGCGTCGCTACGGGGATGCTTACCTCATGAGTGGAACCGCCGAGATCTATGACGCCGTCCTCCGTCCGGGCAAGCTGGAGCTGCTCCGGGGATGGATCGGACACCAGTCCTGGTTCGACGGGGACCCGGCGCGAGTGGAGCAGGTGACCTCCTACCGGTTCGTCGACCCCGACGGCGAGGTGGGCATGGAGTCCTTCCTCGTCACGGACGGTGTCCGGACGTACCACGTCCCGGTGACCTACAGGGGTGCGGAACTGCCGGGGGCGCAGGACGCCCTGGTCGGGACGCTCGAGCACTCCGTTCTCGGTCGGCGCTGGGTGTACGACGCACCGGCGGACCCCGTGTACGTGTCGGAGGTGTTGCGGGTGATCAGCCATCGCGACACCGCCGCCGACCATCTGGCGGTGGCGGACGGCACCGTCTCCCCGTCGCCCGTCAATGTCCGGGGCGGCGGGGACGGCGCGTCCGGCGACTCGGAGACGGCTGCCGAACCCGAGGTCATCCGGCTCATCTCGGAGGAGAACGACGCCGAGGCGGACTGTCCGCTGATCGGCTCGCCCGGCACGCTCAGCGGGACCTGGCGAGACGCCGACGGCACGCATTCCGCCGTGTTCGTCGTCGTCGCGTGAGCACACCGCCCTCCACCTCGTACGAGGTGGAGGGCGGTGTCGTCCGGTAGGGGCGGGGGGTCAGGCCCGCTTGACGGCCGAGAGCTCGATCTCCAGGGTGACCTTCTCCGAGACGAGCACGCCACCGGTCTCGAGCGCGGCGTTCCAGGTCAGACCGAAGTCGCTACGGTTGATGACCGTGGTGCCCTCGAAGCCGGCGCGGAGGTTGCCGAAGGGGTCGGTGGCGGTGCCCGCGTACTCGAAGGGGATCGTCACGGACTTGGTGGTGCCCTTGATGGTGAGGTCGCCGGTGACGTCCACTCCGCCCGAGCCGTTGGCCGCGATCGTGGTCGAGCGGAAGGTGATCTCCGGGTAGTTCTCCATGTCGAAGAAGTCGTTGGACTTCAGGTGGCCGTCGCGGTCGGCGTTGCGGGTGTCGATCGACGAGGCGGTGATGACGACCTCGGCTGTCGCGGCGTCGATGCCCTCGGCGGGGACGGTGACCGTGCCGGTGTAGTCGTTGAACGACCCGCGGACCTTGGTGACCATCGCGTGGCGGGTGACGAAGCCGAGGCGCGTGTGGGTGGGGTCGATGTCCCAGGTTCCGGTGAGGTCGGTGAGTGTCGCGGTCATGGTGTCTCCTTCGGTGGCGCCCGACGAGACGTCGGGGCAACTGGTTGTTGTGTCACCTACAGTAGCGGCTCGATGGTGATGCGTCAACAAGAAGGTGAGAGGAGTCCGGAGCTGCCGGTCACCCCATCCGGCGCCGGAGGAAGTGCAGCGCGTGAGAGACCGCGAGGTCGTGACACGGACGGCCCGGGAAGAGGTCGAAGTGATCCCCCGGGTAGTGACGCACCTCGGCACGGGCGGCGAACGCCGCGGAACTCGCCGCGTGCGGCGGCGCACTCCGGTCCAGATCGGCGATCTGGAACAGCACGGGAGTCCCGGCGAGCTCCGCGGCCCTGGCTCCGGGGCGGAAGGATCCCAGCACCGCCCCGACCCCGCCGCCGATCTCGTTGCGCCAGCTCGGCCCCGCGAGTGAGCGGTAGGCCTTGTCGTACCCGTCCAGGGAGAGCACCGCGGTCGACCCCGGTGGTCCGACCAGGGGGACCAGCGGCTCCGACCGC
>NZ_JAALDW010000168.1:0-7959 GCF_014145055.1 Dietzia sp. DQ11-38-2 | reverse complement strand
CGGACCTGCTCGCGCGGGTCGCCCCGCGGTGAGTCAGGCCCGTGAGTCCCCGCCCCGGTGAGTCCCCGTCCCGGGGGGTCGGGCTGCGGTCGGTCAGAACGTCTTGGCGTCGATCACGAAGCGGTAGTGCACGTCCGACCGGACCACGCGGTCGTAGGCCTCGTTGATCGTGTCCGCCGAGATGAGCTCGATCTCGGCGGTGATCCCGTGCTCGGCGCAGAAGTCGAGCATCTCCTGGGTCTCGGGGATGCCGCCGATCATGGACCCGGTCAGGATCTTGCGGCCGGCGGCCACGGACCCGGCCCGCACCGACATCGGCTCGGTGGGGATCCCGATGTTGACCAGTGCCCCGCGCGGCTTGAGCAGGGCGAGGAACCGGTCCATCGGCAGGTTCGCGGACACCGTGTTGAGAATGACGTCGAAGGTGCCGCGGAGCTCGCGCAGGGTGGCCTTGCCCTCGTCACCGGCGGTCGCGTAGTGCTCGACGGCGCCGTAGCGCAGCGAATCGTCCCGCTTGGAGGTCGTCTGCGACAGGACCGTCACCTCGGCCCCCATCGCCACGGCGAGCTTGACGCCGACGTGTCCGAGCCCTCCCATACCGAGCACGGCGACCTTGGTGCCCGGGCCGACGTTCCACTGCCGCAGCGGCGAGAACATGGTGATCCCCGCACACAGCAGCGGCGCCGCCGAGGCCGGATCGAGGCCGTCCGGGACGGACACCACCATGGGCTCCTCGACCACGATGTGGGTCGAGTAGCCGCCGTTCGTCACCGGACCCTCGGGGTCGCCCTCGGGCAGCGGCGAGCCGTAGGTCGCGATGGCCCCCCGCTCGCACTCCTGCTCCTGGCCCGCGGTGCAGGACGAGCACTCGTGGCAGGCACCCACCAGGCACCCGACGCCGACGCGATCGCCGACCGCGTACCGGGTGACCTCGGAACCGACCTCTTGGACGATGCCGACGATCTCGTGTCCGGGCGCCACGGGGTAGGCGGTCCGGCCCCATTCGCCGCGCACGTGATGGATGTCGGAATGACAGATGCCGGCGTACTCGATCTCGATGAGCACGTCGGCCGGCCCGGTGTCCCGACGCCGGATCGTGGTCTTCTCCAGAGGCGCGTCCGGTGCGGTGGCGGCGACGGCGGCGACGTCCATGTGATCTCCCTTGGGTCGAGCGGGTGGCGGAAAGGCTGTTGATCGCGTGTCCCGCCACACTAGAGGCGATCGCGTCGCCCCCGCTCGTCCGTCACGTCAGGGGTGGTTACGTCCGGCGTGATCGCCGCCGGCGGACAGCGGCTCAACCCCTCCGCTCGACCACCCGTCCGATGAGACGCGTCCCCGCCAGGAAAGGGATCCGGGTGAACCGCTTGGAGTACCACGTCAGCGTGCTCAGCGCGTCCGGGGTGATGACCAACCGCCGGGCCTGGATCGCCCGGACCGACCTCGCGGCGACCTTCTCCGAGGTCAAGGGGGTGTTGGAGAGGAGCATGCGCGCCGCCTCGTCCGCCTTCGGGTCGTCGCCGGAGAGGGAATCCGCGAGGCCCGAGCGGAAGAACAGCGGGCAGATCACCGAGGTGGAGATGCCGCGGGGCCGGAGCTCGGCGTCGAGAGTCTCCGCCAGTGCGACCGCGGCCGCCTTGGTCGCGTTGTAGGCGCCCATGGACGGCGCGTGGACCAGACCCGCGGCGGAGGCGGTGATGACGACCCGCCCGCCACGGCCGAGCGTGGGGACCATCGTCCTGCACCCCCGGACCACCCCGAGGAGGTTGATGTCCACGATGCGCTTCCACGTGTCCATGGAGGTGGCCTCGAGCCGGCCACCGACCGCGATCCCGGCGTTGTTGATGAGGATGTCCAACCTGTCGACGGCGAGCGCGGCCGCCGCCCAGTCGTCGTCGTTCGTCACGTCGAGCGTGCGGTAACTCCACTGGCCGGAGAGGCCGGTCACGGCGGGTGGGGCCTCCGGGTGCAGGTCGGTCAGGATGACCTCGTCGCCGGCCGCCAGGTACTCGCGGGCGAGCGCCAGACCCAGCCCCGAGGCGGCTCCGGTGATGAAGACGCGGCGGGTCATCGGACGGCCTCCTGCGGGATCTGCGCGTCGAACGCCATGTCGCGACGCTGGTCACCGAAGGTCAGCTCGGGGATCTCGGCGAGGTAGTTCTGCACATAGGTCCAGGGGCGGGCGGTGCCCTGTCGGGGGAACTTGTGCACGCCGCGTCGGACATACCCGGCGTCGAGGTCCAGCAGTGGCCGGTCCCCCTTCACCTCGGGAGGGATCGGCGCGTAGATCTTCTCACCGTTCTTCTCCCCGGCCCGCCACAGCTTGACCATGTAGCGGGAGACCATGTCCGCCCGCAGGGTCCAGGAGGCGTTGACGTATCCCACGGTGAAGCTGAAGTTGGGCACGCCGGCGAGCATCATCCCGCGGTAGGTGGTCAGGTCGGCGAGGTCGAGCTCGCGGCCGTCGATGCTCAGGGTCCCGCCGCCGAACGCCTCGAGTTCCAGACCGGTGGCGGAGACGATCACGTCGGCCTCCAGTTCCACTCCGGACTGCAGACGGATCCCGCGTTCGGTGAACGTGTCGATGTGACCGGTCACCACCCGAGCGCCCCGCTGCATCGCCCGGAAGATGTCCCCGTCCGGGGCCTTGCACACCCGCTGGTCCCAGGGCTTGTAGGACGGTGTGAAGTGCTCGTTGATCTGTGCCCGCGAGATGTAGCGGCCCTGCAGGGCCCGCAGCCCCTGCGTGAAGGCCCAGGGGAACCGCCGGGCGACGACGTACTGCACCATGTCACGGGCGCCGTGGGTGAACCGGGCGGCGCGGTAGGCCGCCTGCGTCGGCAGGACGCGCTTCCACACGGCGCTGATGGTGTCCTTCTCGGGGAGGGGCGCGACATAGCTCGGGGTCCGCTGGAGCATGGTGACCTCGGCGCCGAGCTGCTCGAGAGCCGGAACGAGGGTGACGGCGGTGGCGCCGGACCCGATCACGATGAATGTGCGTCCGGCGTAGTCGACGCTCTCAGGCCAGTGCTGGGGGTGGATGATCTCGCCGGCGAACGCCTCCTCCCCCGGGAAGTCGGGTCGGAAGCCGGCCGAGTGGGAGTAGTACCCGGAGCCGAAGTGCAGTCGGCGGGTCCACACCGTGCGCTCAGTGGTCGTCCCGTTCTCGGTCCGGACGCTCGTGACCCTCCACAGACCCTTCTCGCCGTCCCAGTCGGCGTTCCGGATCCAGGAGCGCAGATGGAGGCGGTCGAGGACGCCGCACTCCCGGGCGGTGTCCCGGATGTACTCCTTGATCTCCTCGCCCTGGCCGAGGGTCGAGGAGTGCGGCCAGGGGCGGAACGGGAAACCGAACGTGGCCATGTCCGAATCCGAGCGGATGCCCGGGTAGTGGAACGTGTGCCACGTCCCGCCCAGGTCGTCCTGGGCGTCGTGGACCTCCCACGACCAGTGGGGGAAGGCGCTGCGGACGTGGTGCGCCAGGTCGATGCCGGAGATGCCGGCGCCGACGATGAGGAGATCCAGCGGGTTCTCGGGTGCGCCGGCCGGGGGGCGGCGGTCAGCTGAGACTGTCATGGAAAGGACGATAGCCCCGATCTTGCTCGACAAGTTGCCGTAAAGCGCCAAGAGGTTGCTCTATCGCGCCAACTGGCGGACAGTGTTCGCTGTGGCATATGTGCGATCTGCGGGCCTGCGGGGCGTCCGGACGGTGATCGACGAGCTCGGAGGCGACGCCGACGACCTGACGCTGCGCTGTGGCTTGCCGGCCGGCGCCCTGGACAGTGACGAGATCCTCGTGCAGGATCTCGCCATCGGGCTCCTCCTCGAGACCGCGGCGGTGGAACTGCGCTGTCCCGATTTCGGCCTGCGGGTGGCGTTGCGCCAGGATCTGGGTCTGCTCGGACCCGTGGCCGCCGCCATCCGACACGCGCCGACCACCACCCGGGCGTTGGAGATGACCTCCAAGTACCTGTTCTTCCACGCCCGCTCACTCGAGATCACCGTGGTCTCCGATCCGGAGGGGGACCCCGGCGTGTTGGGGGTGCGGTTCGGCTACCGCGACGACGCGGTCGCCCTGCCGCCCCAGGCGGTCGACATGGTCCTGCTGTTCCTGCACCGGTCCATGCTCGCGCTCCTCGGGGGAGAATACGGACTGCTGTCGGTCGAGTTGCCGAACGCGCTCAACACCGCACCGGGCCGCTATCGGGAGCTCTTCGCCGCCCCGGCCAGGCCCTTCGCGGCGTCCGCGATGCTGCGCGTCCCCGCCGTGCTCCTCGGTCGGGAGATCACCGGCGGCGACCTGGTGGCCCATGAGCTCGCCCTGAGCTACCTGGACCAACACGGCCCCGCGCGCGACCAGACCTACACCGAGCGGACCAGGGCACTGCTGCTGCGGTCCCTCGACACCGGGACCTCGACCCTCGGCGACGTCGCCGGGCTCCTCTCGGTGTCCCCGCGGACCCTGCAGCGGCACCTCACCGGGGAGGGCACCTCGTTCTCCGCGATCCGGGACGAGGCGCGCCGAGACGTGGCCGCTCGGCTGCTTGCCACGACCGAGATCCCCCTCTATCAGATCGCCTCGGCCCTGGCGCTGGACGACGTGACGACGTTCAGTCAGTACGCCCGCCGGTGGTGGGGGGTCACGGCCAGGCAGTTCCGGGCGGACAGGAGAGGGACGGGCGTCGCGGGGCGATCGACGATCGGACTTTCCTGACGAGTGTCAGCCGGCCTCGCTATGATCTGGGTCACACATCTCCGCTCTCCCGAGGACCCCCATGGCCGACACCGTTCGCGAACAACTCCGCCGTCACGCCGATTCCGACTCCCCGGCGATCCGCTACGAGGACCTCACCGTCAGCTGGCGCGTGTACGTCTCCGCAGCCGACCGCCGCGCCGGTGCCCTGGACGCGATGCTCGACGACACCCGGCCCCGGCATGTGGGCACCCTCCTCGAGAACACCCCGGAGATGCTCTACGCCCTCGCCGCCGGCGCTCTCGGCGGCATCGTCGTCGCCGGCATCAACGCGACCCGGCGCGGCGAAGGGCTGGCGCGCGACATCAGGCGTGCGGACTGCCAGATCCTGCTCACCGACTCCCACCTCGCACCCCTGCTCGACGGACTGGACCTGGGGGACGTCACGGTCATCGACACGGATTCGGACGAGTGGGCGGCCACCGTCGCCGCCTCGGAGCCTCCGCCCGATCCCCCGGCGGTCGATGCCGGCGACCCGTTCATGCTCATCTTCACCTCGGGGACCTCCGGCGACCCGAAAGCGGTCCGGGTGGGGAACTTCACGGTCACCATGTCGGGGGAGGCGCTCGCGCCGTCGTTCGAGCTCACCGCCGATGACGTGCTGTACCTGTCCATGCCCCTGTTCCACTCCAACGCCATCATGGGAGGCTTCTCGCCCGCGATCGCCGTGGGCGCCACCATGGCGCTGGCCCGCCGCTTCAGCGCGACCCGCTTCGGGGACGACATCCGCAGGTACGGCGTCACCTACATGAACTACGTGGGCAAGCCGCTCGCCTACATCCTCGACACCCCGCCCCGCCCCGACGACGCCGAGACCACCCTCCGTGCGGCCTTCGGGAACGAGGCGGCGGCCAAGGACATCCCCGCGTTCGCCGAGCGCTTCGGCTGCACCGTCAGGGATGCCTACGGCTCCACCGAACTGGCGATCATCGTGGTCCGGACCGAGAACTCACCGCTCGAGTCGATCGGCGAGCCGTTCCCCGGTGTCGCGGTGTACGACCCGGTGACGGGGACCGAGTGCCCACGGGCGGTGTTCGACGACACCGGGGCGGTGGCCAATCTCGACGAGTGTGTGGGCGAGCTGGTCAACACCGAGGGGGCGGGCTTCTTCGCCGGCTACTACAACAACGAGCAGGCCACCTCGGAGCGGATGCGGGACGGTATGTACTGGTCGGGCGACCTGGCGTACCGGGACGCGGACGGCAACGTGTACATGGCCGGTCGCAGCGGCGACTGGCTGCGGGTCGACGGGGAGAACATGGCGGCCGGCATCGTCGAGGAGATCGTCCTCCGCCATCCCGCGGTCTCCCGGGCGGCGGTGTACGGACTGCCCGACCCCCGCGGCGTCGGCGACCAGCTCGCCGCGGCCGTGGTGGTCCGCCACGACGGCGAACTCGACCCCGCCGGTCTCGAGGAGTTCCTGGCGGCCCAGCCGGATCTCTCACCCAAGGCGTGGCCGCGATGGGTCCGGCTCTCCGACGCCCTGCCCACCACCGCGACCAACAAGATCCTCAAGCGCGAACTGATCCAGGACGGCGTCGGCGGCACCAGCGGCCGCGACGACACCTGGTGGGAACGGGAGGAACGAGGCACGTCCTACTCGGTGCTCGCCGACGCCCGCGCGGGCACCGCGTCCTGATGGACCACCTCTTGATGGACCCCGCCTGATGGTCTATGTCGTCACCCGCTTCGACTTCCGCGCGCGCGGCGCGGACGCGGCCGAGCGGCGGGACCGCTACCGCGCCGCCCTCGACATGGCCCGGTACGCGGAGGAGACGGGCCACGACGCCGTCAACCTCTCCGAACACCACGGGTCGGAGGACGGCTATCTCCCCTCGCCGCTCGTCGCGGCGGCGGCGGTCGCCGCGGTGACCGAACGGATCCAGATCGCGGTGTGGGCCCTCGTCGCGCCCCTGTACGATCCGGTCCGGCTGGCGGAGGACATCGCCGTCCTCGACCACGTGGCATCCGGGCGGGTGAGCTTCACCTTCGGCGTCGGGTACCGGCCGGTCGAGTACGCGATGCACTCCCGGGACTGGAAGGGGCGGGGTGCCCGCCTCGAACGGCAGTTGGAGACCATGCTCGCGGCGTGGGCGGGGGAGCCCGTCGGAGACGATCCGGTCGACGGTTCGCGTCGCGCCGTGGTGACACCGCAGCCGTTCTCGTCCCCGTACCCGCTGGTCTTCCTCGGTGGCGGCGGCGCGGCCGCCAGGCGGGCGGGACGGCTCGGCATGCACTACCAACCACAGCTCGACGATCCCGCGCTCACCGAGCTCTACCGCGCCGAGTGCCGCGCGAACGGGCACGAACCCGGGCTCGTGGTGGCCCCCGTTCCCGGCCCCGCCGCGGTGTTCTGCGCAGAGAATCCCGACGACTTCTGGGACCGCTACGGCGGGTACCTCCTCGCCGATGCCGAGGCCTACCGGGCCTGGCAGACGGGGCCCGGTCGAGGGTCGTTCGTGCACTCCGACGCCCGCTCGGTGGGTGAGTTGCGCGCCGAGGGGGTGTACCTGGTGGCCACGCCTGACGAGCTCGTCGACCGTGTCCGCACGCGCGACCTGCGTCTGATCACGAGCCACCCGCTGTGTGGCGGGATGCCCGTCGCCGCCGCGTGGGAGTCGCTGCGGTTGATGGGGGAGCGGGTCCTGCCGAACGTCCGCTGAGGACGCGCCGTCGACCGCCGGCCCCTCGCGGGGGGCCGTAGTCTCGGGCGAATGGGAAACGACACGGCACGCGCCGTCCGGTACTGGTCCATGCCCGCCGCGCTGGGGGCGATGGGCGCGCTGCACTTCGTGGCACCCCGCCCCTTCGACGGGCTGATCCCTCCGGAGCTGCCCGGACGCGCCCGGGCCTGGACCTACGGGTCAGGCGTGGCCGAGATGGCGGTGGCGGCGCTGCTGGCCGTGCCGCGGACGCGGGCCGTGGGCGGGGCGGCGGCAATGGCCCTGTTCGTGGGGGTGCTCCCCGGGAACGTCCAGATGGTGCGCGCGTGGCGTCGCAAGCCCGTGTGGCCGTACCAGGTGATCGCGTGGGGTCGCCTGCCCTTGCAGGTGCCGATGATCCTCGCGGCCGACCGCATCCGCCGCGGCGCCTGAGCGGCATTGACGAGCACCCACCGTGACCGTGGTCGGGGTCACCCGGGCAGCTGTCCGGCCTCGCGTTCCCAGCTGTCCACCCGTGCCAGGGCGTCGAGCTTGAGATCGGCGGGA
>NZ_JAALDW010000167.1:3181-6799 GCF_014145055.1 Dietzia sp. DQ11-38-2 | reverse complement strand
CGCCGCCGCGGTGGCCGGGTCGTTCGTCGGGATCCGGCTCACCTCGGTGGTGCCGGAGAAGGCCCTTCGGAAGGGCTTCGGGTACTTCGTCCTGCTCATGGGCGCGGTGGTCCTGTCCCAGGAACTGCCCTTCCCGGCCGCGCCGATCCTCCTCGGCATCGTCGTGGTCCTGGCCACGGCGGCGATGGCCTGCCTCCTCGCCGCGCGGGACCGATGCCCGCTGCGGTCCCGTCGTCCCGCTGCCACGCCGGCCGCGACTCCGGCCTGAACTCGACGGCCGGTTGCCCGCCCGGTTGCTCTGACCGCGCCGTACGCGCACGATGCGCGGCATGGACTCCACTCTGCTCTGGGACGGCTGGGACCCGATCGTCCACTCCGTCGTGATGGTCGCCTGCGGATTCGTCGCCCTGGTCCTCATCCTCCGGGTGTCCGGGCCCCGCACGATGGCCAAGATGACCCCCCTCGACTTCATCGTCGCCGTCACCATCGGGTCGGCGTTCGGCCGGACCCTCACCGCGACCGAGGTGCCGCTCGTCCAGACGGTGCTGGTCGTGGCGCTGCTCGTCGGTATCCAATGGCTGTTCGCCGCGGTCCGTGCACGGTCACCGCGGGTCAGGTCGCTGCTGGACAGCCCGCCGGTCCTCCTCTACTACCAGGGCCGGATGCAGGGCCGGGCCCTACGGAGCCACCGCCTCCTCGAGGACGATGTCCACACCGCGGCCCGGCAATCCGGGAAGGGATCGCTCGAGGAGGTCGCAGCGGTGATCCTCCAGCAGGACGGCAGCCTGGGGGTGATCGGCCGGGACGATCTGGGCGACGCCTCGAGCCTGCTGCCGTTCACCGGCCGACCCGACATCCGGGACAACGAGGGGTGAGGGGTCCGCCCGGGACCGGTGGCGTGAGGAATATCACATAGTTACCGTGGCCCAACGGTGTTAAACGGAGGCGGAGCCATGGATCAGTTCAACCGGAGGGCCTTCCTGGCGCGAGCGACTCTCCTCGGCGCATTCGTGGGCGCGGGCGTCTCGTTCCCGGGAGCCCTGAACCACTCGATCCGACTCGTGGGACGGGCGAACGCCCAGGCCACCGGCAGCGCAGTCCTCGACGCGGTCGAGGAGTTCTCCCTGGACACCATGCGCGCACTGTGCGTGATGGTCATGCCCGGGCCCGACGAATGGTCGAGACAGCAGGGCACGCCACGCGAGGACCCCGGGCCGATCGAGGTCGGCGGTGGTGAGTTCATGAAGGACCTGTTCGACAACTATCTCGCGATGGGCGACCAACTCGCGCGACCTCTCGCCCTGGGTATGGGAACCGCGCTGGCGGACATGGGCATACCGGCTGAGCCCTTCCTGGGTCTGAGCGAGCCCGACGGTCGCCGCATCGACGAGGTGCTCGGATACGTCTACAGCGATCGCGTGCTCCCGCTGTCCCTGCCCGTCGCCCTGGTCCTCAACACCGGCGCGCTTCTCGTCAATCCCGGTTCGATCACCGGCCCCCTCGGATCGCCGTTCTCCCGGTTGTCGCTCGGGGACAAGTGCCGCGTCCTCGAGGGCATCGAGGGTCCCGTCCCTGAGCTCATCGCGATCGTAGACGGATCATTGCCCGCCCCCCTGCGCGGCTCCGCCTCGGGCTTCCTCCGGTTCGCCGGCGGGATCATGCTCCAGGCCGCCGCGTTCGGTGTGTACTCCGAGCAGAACACCTTCAATCGGCAGACGAGGACGGTGGAGCCGCGCCCGGTCCCCTGGGAGCTCACCGGGTTCCGGCCCACGGGCCTGGTCGACGGCCACCCCGAGTTCGTCGGGTACTACCAGAACCGCACGGAGGTGCCTGCGGATGCGTGACGTCATCGTCATCGGAGCGGGGGGCGGTGGCCCGGTCGTGGCCGCCGAACTGGCCGGGCGGGGCCTCGACGTCCTGATCCTGGAGGGCGGCCCCCGGCACGCCGATCCCGAGAACCAGTGGTCCCACGCCGAGAACGACGCCAACAACCCGAACAACGGCTTCCTCCGGTTCGGACCCGAGGACCGCGACAAGCCCGCGTGGTTCCGGGAATGGACGGACAACCTGTTCATCTGGCAGCTGTCCGGTGTCGGTGGAACCACCCAGCACTACTACGGCAACAGCCCCCGCCCCATGCCCGGCGCGTTCCGCGGGTACACCGGTGCCGACGCCGGAGAGTACGACACCGCCCACCTCTTCCCGTTCAGCTACGAGGAGCTGGTGCCCTACCTGGAATGGGTCGAGGACACCCTCCCGGTGGAGACCGCGGCGATGGGGACGAAGGAGGAGCTGACCTTCCGGGGATGCGAGGGCATCGGTCTCCCGGTCCAGACCTCCCGGAACATCACCCGGCCGGCGTTCCGACCGCAGCAGAACGCGATCCTCCAACCCGGGGGCAACTCGGGACGGACGGACGACGCCAACCTCCTCACCTACCCGCAGGCGACCGGCTGCACCTTCTGCGGCCATTGCTTCCAGGGGTGCTACGTGCCCAGGCGGGCGCCGAGGAACCAGTACGCCAAGCGCTCCACGGACAACAGCTACGTCCCGCTCGGCCTGGCGGCGGACGCGGTCCGCCCCGGGGGGCGGGCGTTCGAGCTGATCGCGGACAGCTTCGTCCAGCGGATCCACCACGAGCAGGAGGGCCCGCACAGCGTCGCCCGGGGCGTGACCTGGCGCAACAACACCACCGGGGAGGTCTTCTCCGAGGACGCCCGGGTCGTGGTCCTGGCCGGAGGGGTGACGGAGAGCCCGCGACTGTGGTTCAACAGCGGGCTGCCCAACCCGAACGACTGGGTCGGTCGCGGCCACACCGACCACCACTTCGACTGGGTGGTGGGCAGCTTCGACGAGTACACGGGCAACTCCAAGGGCGCCAACTCGGCCGCGCGGATGGACTGGCCGGGTCGCGGAGGGATGGAGAACGTCGGGCTGGGCCCGGCGATCCAGGCCTTCACGCTCTCCCTCTCGGACTCAGGGGTGCGCGGGGTCTACGACAACGGCCGGGGCCTGTACGGGCCGTGGGACGGGCCGTCGGGCCGACTTGTGGGCAACGAGCTCAAGGACCTCATGATGGGCGGGATCGACACCCTGCTCAACTTCCTCGTGATCACCGACGACCACGTGCAGTCGAGGAACCGGATCACCCCGTCCCTCTTCCCCGCCGACGAGAACGGCGCGCCCGCCAAGGTGGACGTGACCCTGCGCGACCGCTCCCCCAGAACGCAGGAGAACCGGGAGTTCATGGTGCACAAGTCCGTGGAGATCATGCGGGCCGCCGGGGCGAAGAAGGTGTACCGGCTCGACTGGGCGCCGCTGCTGCTCCACGTGCACTCGTCGATGCGGATGGGTGAGTCCGACCAGAATTCGGTGCTCGACGCCAACGCCGAGGCCCGGTGGGTCAAGCGATTGTTCATCGCGGACAACTCGGCCCTCGCCAACGCACTCGGCGGACCCAACCCGACCCTGACCACCCAGGCGCTCGCCACCCGCACGGCGGAGAAGATATTCCAGCTGTACTTCGGCGGGGACCCGTGGGTGCGCGCCGAGGCACCGGTGGTCAGCACGGATCCCAGGATCTCCGCGCGCATGAACGCGATGGGACTCTGAACGGGC
>NZ_JAALDW010000167.1:0-3159 GCF_014145055.1 Dietzia sp. DQ11-38-2 | reverse complement strand
CCCCCCCCCCGGCCCCGTTCGCCTCTCCACACGGACACGGAGTGATAGTTTTCCTTCATCTCCGGTCGTCGCGTCGGGAAGGCAAGCCATGTGCACGAGAACCCTCTGGTCCCCCTCCGAGAACCTTGTCCTGGCCGGCCGCACCATGGACTACGAGGTCGATCTGCGGACCAACCTCTGGGCGTTCCCGCGGGGCATGACCCGCGACAACGGCGTGGACGACAGTCTGACCTGGACCTCGACGTACGGCAGCGTGGTGGCCGCGGCCTATGACCTCGCGAGCACCGACGGGATCAACGAGGCGGGCCTGGCGGGACATCTGCTGTGGTTGGCGGAGTCCGATTACGGCGACCGCGACCCGGAGCGTCCGGCGCTGAGCGCCTCGGCGTGGGTGCAGTACATGCTGGACAACTTCTCCACCGTCGCCGACGCCGTGGACTGGATGCGGCGGTCCCGGGTCCAGATCCGGACGTCCGGGGATCCGGTCACCGGCGCGACCGTCACCGTTCACCTGGCGCTCGACGACCGCAGCGGGGACTCGGCGATCATCGAGTACACCGACGGCGAACCCCACATCTGGCACGACCGGTCCTACACGGTGATGACCAACTCGCCCCCGTTCGCCGAGCAACTCGACCGTCTGCGAGAGATCGAAGGTTTCGGCGGTGACCGCCCCCTGCCCGGCGGCACGGACGCCGACGAGCGTTTCGCCCGCGCGGCCTACTACCTGGACCGGCTCCCGGCGCCCACCGACCGGACGGGGGCGGTCGCGGAGTTGCTGAGCGTGATGCGCAACGCGTCGCAGCCGTTCCGCACGCCGGAACCGGGCCATCCGAACGCCTCCACGACTCTGTGGCGGACCATCACCGACCACGTCGACGGCGTGTACGTCTTCGAGGACACCAGTCGGCCCAACATCGTCTGGGCCCGGTTGGACGCACTCGACCTGTCCGAGGGCGCACCGGTCCGCAAACTCGATCTGGTCGCCGACACCGGGCTCGAGGGCGGACTGGTCGGGGAGGTCAGCGCGCACTTCGAGGTGGCGGCGCCGATGGAGTTCCTCCGCGCGTCCTGAGCAGGGGGACGGTCCCCGTGGGCGACCGGCCCCGCACCCCGCGAGGAGAGTCCGGGGTCACGCGGGCGGCACGACCCGGTACCCTCATGTGCCAGCACTGTTAACGCATCCGGCCCCTCACGCTCACCCGTGACCGTAGACAAGGCATGGCACATGGCATTCTCACGCGCGAAGCTCTTCACCGGACTGGTGGCCACCTCGGCGCTCGTCCTCGCAGGCTGCACAGGCGGCACCGAGGACGGCACGGCCGGTGACGGCGGGGAGTCGTACACGATCGGCATCAACCAGCTCGTCCAGCACCCGGCGCTCGACGCGGCCACCGCGGGCTTCAAGGAGGCCTTCGCCGACGCCGGCGTCGAGGTGGAGTTCAAGGAGCAGAACGCCAACGGCGAGCAGGGCACCGCCCTGACCATCGCGCAGCAGTTCGCCGCCGACGACCTGGACCTCGCCCTGGCGGTGGCGACCCCGGCCGCCCAGGCCATGGCCCAGAACATCATCAACATCCCACTGCTGTTCACCGCGGTCACCGACCCGGTCTCGGCCGAGCTCGTCGACTCCATGGAGGAGCCGGGCGCCAACGTCACCGGCACCTCGGACGCGGCCCCGATCGACGAGCAGCTCGAACTGCTCAAGCAGATCGTCCCCGACGCCGAGCGCGTCGGCATCGTCTACGCCTCCGGGGAGGTCAACTCCCAGGTCCAGGTGGACCAGGCCGAGGAGGCCGCCGGACCGCTCGACCTGGAGATCGTCACCCAGACCGTGACCTCGGTCAACGAGATCCAGCAGGCCGTCGAGGCCCTCGGCGACGTCGACGCGATCTACGTCCCGACCGACAACATGGTCGTCTCCGGTATCGCCGCACTCGTCCAGGTGGCGGAGACCAAGCAGATCCCCGTGATCGCCGCGGAGGAGGGCACCGTCGAGGGCGGGGCCGTCGCCACCCTGGGCATCGACTACACCGAGCTCGGCCGCCAGACGGGCGAGATGGCGCTGCGCATCCTGCGCGACGGCGAGGACCCCGCCACCATGCCGGTCGAGACCGCTGCCGAGTTCACCTACGTCGTCAACGAGGACGCCGCCGAGCGCCAGGGCGTGACCATCCCGGAGGACATCCTCGCCGAGGCTGAGAAGAAGTGATCGGATCCGTCGAGGTAGGCCTGATCTACGGGGTCATGGCGCTGGGGGTCTACCTGACCTTCCGCGTGCTGAACTTCCCCGACCTCACCGTCGACGGCAGCTTCACCACCGGTGCCGCCACCGCGGCGACGGCACTCCTCGCCGGCTGGAGCCCGGTGATCGCGACCCTCGCGGGATTCGCCACCGGGTTCCTGGCCGGCATCGTCACCGGCCTGTTGCACACCAAGGGCAAGATCGACGGGCTGCTGGCCGGCATCCTCACCATGATCGCCCTGTGGTCGGTCAACCTGCGGATCATGGGCAGCGCCAACGCCCCGTTGCTGCGCCAGGAGACCGCGTTCACCCCGCTCCGTGAGGCCGGAATCCTCGGCACCTGGGCCGGAGTGGCTGTCCTCGCGGTGGCCGTGGGACTTCTCGGACTCGTCGTGATCTGGTTCCTCACCACCAATCTGGGCCTGTCCATCCGAGCCACGGGCGACAACGGCCCGATGATCTCGTCTTTCGGCGTGTCGACCGACTTCACCAAGACCCTCACCCTGGCGCTGTCCAACGGCCTCGTGGGCATGTGCGGCGCGCTGCTGGCGCAGTACCGGGGCTTCGCCGACATCTCGATGGGCATCGGCATGATCCTGGTCGGCCTGGCCTCGGTCATCCTGGGGCAGGCGATCCTCGGCCAGCGCAGGTTGTGGCTCGCGGTGTACGCCGTGATCGTGGGCGCGGTCCTCTACCAGTTCATCATCGCCGTGGCGCTCGAGGTGGGGCTCAACCCGAACGACATGAGGGCGGTCACGGCGATCCTCGTGGTGATCGCGCTCCTCGCACCCAGGTGGAAGTCCGTGGGCGGTCGGTTCGGCCGCAAGCCCACCACGGCGGCCGCCGCCAACGAGCGGGCGATGGCGGGCGGCGGGACCACTGTCGAGGCGGGGCCCGACCCCGCCGGGACCGCC
>NZ_JAALDW010000166.1:0-4454 GCF_014145055.1 Dietzia sp. DQ11-38-2 | reverse complement strand
CGAGGTCGGGCTCGCGGCCCTCCTCCCGCATCGCCAACGCCACCGCCACCGCGTTCTCCTTGATCGCCTCGTGCGCGACCTCTCGGCCGACCCCGGCCCGGACGGCCGCCATGAGGACCTTGGTGGTGGCGAGGAACGGCAGGTAGCGCTGGAGCTCCTTGTCGATCACGGCCGGGTACGCCCCGAACTCGTCGAGCACGGTCAGGAACGTCTCGAACATGCCGTCCAGCGCGAAGAACGCATCCGGCAGAGCGACACGACGCACCACCGAGCAGAAGACGTCGCCCTCGTTCCACTGCGCGCCGGCGAGCTCGGCGGCCATAGAGCCGTACCCGCGGAGGACCACCTGGAGCCCGTTGACCCGCTCGCAGGACCGGGTGTTCATCTTGTGCGGCATGGCCGACGACCCGACCTGGCCGGGCTGGAAACCCTCGGTGACCAGCTCGTGTCCGGCCATCAGCCGGATCGTGTGGGCCAGCGAGGACGGGCCGGCGCCCAACTGGACCAGCGCGGAGACGACCTCGTGGTCGAGGGACCGCGGGTACACCTGGCCGACCGAGTCCAGGGTCCGGGAGAAGCCCAGGTGCCCGGCGATGCGGCTCTCGAGCTCCGACATCTTCCCGGCGTCGCCCCCGAGCAGGTCGAGCATGTCCTGCGCGGTGCCCATCGGGCCCTTGATACCGCGCAGGGGGTACCGCTCCATCAGTGAGTCGACCCGCTCGAGCGCCAACAGCAGCTCATCGGCCGCGGAGGCGAAGCGCTTGCCCAGGGTGGTGGCCTGCGCGGCGACGTTGTGGCTGCGGCCGGCCATCACCTGGTCGCGGTGCGCCACCGCGTGCTCGGCCAACCGGCGAACCGCTGCCACCCCGCGGTCGCGGACCAACTCGAGGGAGCGGATCACCTGGAGCTGCTCGAC
Organism: Dietzia sp. DQ11-38-2; assembly: GCF_014145055.1. NCBI lineage: Bacteria > Bacillati > Actinomycetota > Actinomycetes > Mycobacteriales > Dietziaceae > Dietzia > Dietzia sp. DQ11-38-2. The sequence goes on along the minus strand of NZ_JAALDW010000166.1, from coordinate 3,538 downwards.
GTTCTCGGTGAGGTCCCGGCTCGTCATTCCCTTGTGGATCTGCTCGTGTCCGGCGAGGGCGTTGAACTCCTCGATCCGGGCCTTGACATCGTGCCGGGTCACCCGCTCGCGCTCGGCGATCGACGCCAGGTCCACGCGATCGATCACGGCCTCGTAGGCCTCGATCACACCGTCGGGAACGGTGACTCCCAGATCACGCTGAGCGCGCAGGACGGCGATCCACAGCTGCCGCTCGAGCACGATCTTGTGCTCGGCGGACCACAGAGTGGCCAGGTCGGCGCTCGCGTAGCGCGAGGCGAGGACGTTGGAGATCCGGGGCTTGGTGGCCCGGGCGGGTACGGCGTTCTGGGCGGTCACGCCCCCAGTATCGCAGCCCGATCAGGAGATGACCGAGCCGCCGGTGGACCCGGCGAGGATCTCGCGGGCGTTGAGGTAGACCTGCTCGACCGTCAGCGGCGCCTGCAGCAGCAGCCACGGCCGGGTGATGTAGACGCTGGCGGTGATGATCTCGGCGGAACCCATGCGCCGACGGTAGCCGCCCGGAGGCACCGGCGGGGACGCCACGTCCCCGAGGCCCAAGGCGCCTACGGGCCGGTGCCCACGGCGTCCACGGGCCGGTGCCTACGGCGCCAGTTCCGCCTCGAGCCGGTCCATGGCCTCGGCGATCTCGTCGGTTGCCCCGGCGAAGCTCAACCGGACCGTGTGGTGGCCGTCGACGGTGTCGAAGTCGACGCCGGGTGTCAGCGCGACCCCCGTGTGTTCGAGGATCTCCGCGCACCACGCCACCGAGTCGTCGGTCCACTGCGAGACGTCGAAGTAGGTGTAGAAGGCTCCGTCGGGAGGTGCGGTCTCCCCCACCCCGAGTCCGGCGAGTCGGCGCAGCACGAGCTCGCGGTTCCGGGCGTACCGCTCCACGTGTGAGTCGAGCTCGGCTGCCGAGTCCTCGGTGAACGCGGCGACGGCGGCGAACTGGGCGTGCGCGGGCGGGCAGATGGTGAGGTTTCCGATGAGCCGGTCCACGGGGGCGCTCAGGTACCGCGGCAGCAGCATCCACCCGATCCGCCAGCCGGTCATGGAGAAGTACTTGGACACCGAGCCCATCACCACGGACTCGCGGCTCGTCCGCCATGCGCTCGCGCACTCCCGGCCGTAGGTGACGCCGTGGTAGATCTCGTCGCTGACCAGCAACGTGCCGTGGGCCTCGCACCAGCGCGCGAGGGCGGCGAGTTCGGCGGCGTCGATGATCGTCCCGGTCGGGTTGGCGGGACTGGCCACGATGAGGCCGGCGGGCGGGTGGCCCAGCTCCGCCGTGACCGCCTCGAGCTGCGCGACCGTGGGTTGGTACCGGGTCTCGGGGCCGCAGGCGATCTCGTGGACAAGGCAGCCCAGGGCCTGGAGGGTGTTGCGGTAGGCGGGGTACCCGGGGCGGGCCATGACGACGGTGTCCCCGGGATCGAACGCGGCCAGGAAGAGCACCGTGAATCCGCCGGACGACCCGGTGGTGACGACGACGTCGTCGGCGGTCACCTCGACACCGTCCACCCGCCGGTGGTGGTCCGCGATCGCCTCCCGGAGCGGTCGGATTCCGATCGCCTCGGTGTAGCCGAGGATCTCGCCGTCCACCGCGCGCCGTGCGGCCTCCAGCACCGGCCCGGGCGCCGGGGTCGAGGGCTGCCCGGCACACAGGGAGATCACGTCGCCGTGGGACTCCTGACGCCGCGCCGCCGCGGCCAGGACGCTCATGACGTGGAACGGCTCGACGGCCGACCTGAGAGAGGGGGTACGCGCGACGCTCATGCCCCCGACGCTATCGCCCCCGTCAGGAGGTCAGTCCGAACACCCACACCAACAGGGTCATGGTGACGAGCGTGATGAGCACGATCCCCACGAGGTTGAGCCACACCCCGCCGCGGATCATCTGGCCGATCGTCACGTATCCGGATCCGTACGCGATGGCGTTGGGCGGGGTCGCCACCGGCAGCATGAACGCGCAGGTGGCGGCCAGGGCGACCGGGACCGCCAGCAGCATCGGGTCGAGCCCGAGACCCAGCGCCACCCCACCCGCGACCGGCAGGAATGTCGCGGCGGTGGCGGTGTTGCTGGTCAGCTCGGTGAGGAAGATGATCCCCGTGGCGGCCACCACCACCAGCAGGATGACCGGCAGGGCACCCAGCGCACCGGCCTGCTCGCCGATCCAGTCGGTGAGCCCCGAGCCGGAGAACTGCGAGGACAGCGCCAGCCCGCCGCCGAACAGCAGGAGCACGCCCCAGGGCAGTGCCAGCGCGGCGTCCCAGGTGAGCAGCCGCACGCCGCGCTGGGATCCGGCGGGCAGCAGGAACAGCAGCAGACCGGCCGCGAGCGCGATGCCCGCGTCCGAGATCGGCGGCTCCTCGAACACCAGCGGGACCGCCACCCACGCCACCGCGGCCGCCACGAACACGGCCAGCACGCGCTTCTCGCCGGACGACGTCGGGCCGAGTCTGCGCAGCTCGTCGTCGAACAGCTTCCGCCCACCGGGGATCCGCTCGATCTCCGGCTTGAACAGGACCTTGGTGAGCAGGAGCCAGGTGATCACCAGCATGACCACCGCGAGCGGCAGCCCGACCAGCATCCACTGGCCGAAGCCCAGCTGGATGTCGTGCTCGGCGCTGAGGTATCCGGCGAGCAGGGTGTTGGGCGGGGTCCCGATGATCGTCGCCAGTGACCCGACGGACGCCGCGTAGGCGATGCCGAGCATGAGGGCCGTGCCGAAGTTGGAGCGGATCACCGCCTCCTTCACCGCATCGGAGCTCGGATCCGCCTGCGGGTCCATCTCGGGCATCGCGGTCTTCCCGTCACCGTCGCCGCCGCCGCCGAGCTCGGAGGCCAGCATCAGCACGGACACACCGATCGGCAGCATCATCACGGCCGTCGCGGTGTTCGACACCCACATGCTCAGGAACCCGGTCGCGATCATGAACCCGGCGATCACGCGCGTGGACCGGGTGCCCATCGCGCGCACGGTGAGCAGGGCGATCCGCCGGTGCAGGTTCCACCGCTGCATGGCGATCGCGATGAGGAACCCGCCCATGAACAGGAAGATGATGTTGTTGCCGTACTGGGCGCCGACGTCGTCGACCGAGATGTCCTGACCCAGCACCGGGAACGCGATGAGCGGCACCAGCGCCGTGGCGGGGATGGGGATGCACTCGGTCATCCACCAGATCCCCAGCAGCACCGCCACGGCAGCGGTCAGTCGCGCATTGTGCTCCAGGTCCCCCGGCATGACCGTGTAGACCAGCACCGCGGCCGCGACCCCGGCGACGGTCCCGATCACACTGCGGACGAACTCGCCGCGGGGCACGGCGCCGTCGCGCTCACCGGGCGACTTCTGCTCGATCTCCGCGCCGCGGTCCGGGTCCGGGTCCAGGCCGCTCAGGTGGGGGGCCATGACCATCCTCCGGCCCCTCGGCCGATCACGGTCGCCGGTTGCCATCGCCTTCTCCCTCGCGCGCCACGCGTCCCGGAGCGGCCCCCCGGGACATTCGTGTACTCACCG
>NZ_JAALDW010000016.1:0-7257 GCF_014145055.1 Dietzia sp. DQ11-38-2 | reverse complement strand
ATCGTCGACAGGTCGTCGGCGTGCGCGCACGACGCCGGGTCGACCCCCGGCGTGAGCGGCAGCATGGCGCACCGGTGGAAGTCCAGGACGGTCCGCCCGTCCTGGTCGGTGGTGGTCACCCTCAGGGCTGCCAGTCCGGTGGGGGCGCGACCCGGTGAGGGACTGGTGGTCCTCAACCCGACGACCTCGGTCCTGGTGGACAGGGTGTCCCCGATCGCGGGCGCGGTGTGCAGACGCAGACCGCGGTAGAAGAGGTTGGCCCTGACGCGCTGGGTGAGGACGGTGGACTGACCGATCGCCACGTCGATGACGAGCCCGGGGTGGGCCACCGTTCCACCGGTGACCGTGCGGGCGAGATGGCGGTCCAGGGGGAGCCGCAGGCGGTCGCCGAGGATGGCCTGGTGGGTCGCGGCGAGCCCGTCCGTGAGGGTCACCGCCGGGGCGTCGACGACGACCTGCCCCACCGCCAACTGATCGAAGTGGGGTCCGCCGACGGGGAGGTGGCCGCGACTGTTCATGGCCGTCATCCTAGGCAATCCATGAGCATGATTATTGACGGATGTGCGGCGGGTTGGGACGATGAGCCGACGTCCACCCGGGCGGACGACCGAGCGACGACGACGACGAGGTGCTGCGCGGTGCCGGACCTGAACGAGGACGAGGCCTATCTGGTGGCGACCGTGCGCCGCTTCATCGACCGTGAGGTCAGGCCGTCCGTCCGCGAGACGGAGCACGCGGACTCCTACCCCGAACGCTGGATCGAGCAGATGAAGCAGATCGGGATCTACGGTCTGGCCGTGCCCGAGGAGTACGGCGGGATGCCGGTCTCGATGCCCTGCTTCGTGCACGTGACCGAGGAGCTCGCCCGCGGGTGGATGTCGCTCGCCGGCGCTATGGGCGGGCACACCGTGGTGGCCACGCTGCTCACCAGGTTCGGCACCGAGGAGCAGAAGGCCGCCTACCTCCCGCGGCTGGCGACGGGTGAGGTGCGGGCGACCATGGCGCTCACCGAGCCGGGAGGGGGGTCGGACCTCCAGGCCATGGGGACCACCGCGCGTCCCGACGGCGACGACCTCGTGATCACCGGCACCAAGACGTGGATCTCCAACGCGCGCCGTTCCGGCCTCATCGCGCTGTTGTGCAAGACGGATCCCGCGGCCACTCCCGCGCACAGGGGGATCTCGATCGTGCTGGTCGAGCACGGGCCCGGCCTGACCGTCTCGCGCGACCTGTCCAAGCTGGGATACAAGGGCGTCGAGACGTGCGAGTTGGCGTTCGACGGCTATCGCACGCCCGTCACGCAGATCCTCGGTGGGGAGCCGGGGCGGGGATTCGCCCAGATGATGACGGGCCTGGAGACCGGACGGATCCAGGTCGCGGGCCGCGCCCTCGGGGTGGCGGCGGCCGCCCTGGAGGACTCGCTCGCCTACGCGCAGCAGCGGGAGTCGTTCGGCCGACCGATCTGGGAGCACCAGGCGATCGGCCATCGACTGGCCGACATGGCCACCAGGCTCTCCGCCGCGCGCCAGCTCACGCTCCACGCGGCGGAGCGCGCCGATGCCGGCGAGCGCTGCGACATGGAGGCGGGAATGGCCAAGCTCTTCGCCTCCGAGGCCGCCATGGAGATCGCGCTCGACGCGGTACGGATCCACGGCGGCTACGGGTACTCCACGGAGTACGACGTCGAGCGCTACTTCCGGGACGCCCCGCTCATGATCGTGGGCGAGGGGACCAACGAGATCCAACGCAACGTCATCGCATCGCAACTGGTGCAGCGAGGAGGACTGTCATGAGGGTGTTCGAGGGGCTGGAGCAGCTCGAGGCCGAACTCGGCCGACACGTGGGGTACAGCGACTGGATGGAGATCACGCAGGACCGGATCGACGCGTTCGCCGAGGCCACCGGGGATCACCAGTGGATCCACGTGGATCCCGTCCGCGCGGCGCAGGGGCCGTACGGCGCCACCATCGCCCACGGATACCTCACACTGTCCCTGCTGCCGGTGCTGGGGGCGGAGGTTCTGGACATCCGTGGATTCCGGATGATGATCAACTACGGCGTCGACAAGGTCCGGTTCCCGGCCCCGGTCCCGGTGGGCTCGCGGATCCGCGCGGGCGTCGAGCTCACCTCGCTCCAACGCAAGTCCGCCGGAGTCCAGCTCAACAGCCTGGTGACCGTCGAGGTCGAGGGCTCCGACCGTCCGGCGGTCGTGGCCGAGACCGTGCGGATGATGGTCGAGTGAGGCGGGGCCGAGGGTTCCGGGGCGGGAGAGCCGGGTCCCCGGCCGCAGGTGTCGACGAGTCTGACGAATTCACGATGAGTTAACTCACAGGTGTGTGATTCGGGCGTAGCGTGACTCTCAACGGTCGGTGGGGAAGCCGACCGTCGGGAGGTCCCAGCCGATGATCGACGCACTCGATCGGGAGGGGGCCGGCACCCGGCCCCGTCACCACCAGGTGACCTGAGCCGACCGGTCCACCCCCAGCTCGCCCGCGGTGCCGCGGGCCAGGAGTCCGCCGTGACCGACACCGTACGCACCTACGTCCTCGACACCTCGGTTCTGCTCTCTGACCCGTGGGCCGTCACCCGCTTCGCCGAGCACCACGTGGTGTTGCCCATCGCGGTGATCGGGGAGCTGGAGGGCAAGCGACACCACCCCGAGCTCGGCTACTTCGCCCGAGAGGCCCTCCGACTCCTCGAGGACCTGCGCCTGCGCCACGGACGGCTCGACGGCGACCTGCCCATCACCGACGAGGGCGGCACCCTGCGGGTGGAACTCAACCACACCGACCAGACGATCCTGCCGACCGGCTTTCGCAACACCGGCGAGGATTCTCGGATCCTCGCGTGCGCGCTCAACCTCCGCGCGGAGGGCCAGGACACCGTCCTCGTCTCCAAGGACGTGCCGCTGCGCGTCAAGGCCGGATCGGTGGGGCTGCCCGCAGACGAGTACCACGCCCAGGACGTGGTGCTGACCGGGTACAGCGGGGTGGCCGACCTGCCCGCCACCCAGGATCTCGTGGACACCCTGTTCTCCGACGGTGGGGCGTCGCCGCTCGCGGCCCGCGCGGCCGGGTTGGACGTGCAGACCCCGGTCCACTGCGGTATCCGGGTCCAGACCGAGTCGTCGTCGGCACTGGCCCGCGTCACCGACGGCGGCGGGTTGAAGCTGGTGCGCGGGGATGTCGAGGTGTTCGGCCTGCGGGGCCGCTCGGCCGAGCAGCGCATCGCCATCGACTGCCTGCTCGACGAGTCGATCGGGATCGTCTCGCTCGGGGGCCGGGCGGGAACGGGCAAGTCCGCGCTCGCCCTGTGCGCCGGGCTCGAGTCCGTCCTCGAGCGGCGCCGCCACCGCAAGATCGTCGTGTTCCGGCCCCTCTACGCCGTGGGTGGCCAGGAACTCGGCTACCTCCCGGGCAGCGAGACCGAGAAGATGTCGCCGTGGTCGCAGGCGGTCTTCGACACCCTCGAGGGCCTGGTCAGCGAGAACGTGATCGACGAGGTGATGGACCGGGACATCCTGGAGGTGCTCCCGCTCACCCACATCCGCGGCCGGAGCCTGCACGACTCGTTCGTGATCGTCGACGAGGCGCAGTCACTCGAGCGCAACGTGCTGCTCACCGTGCTCTCCAGGCTGGGCACCGGGTCGCGGGTCGTGCTCACCCACGATGTGGCCCAGCGTGACAACCTGCGCGTCGGTCGTCACGACGGCATCCAGGCGGTGGTGGAGAAGCTCAAGGGACATCCGTTGTTCGCGCACGTGACCCTCAACCGCTCGGAGCGGTCGGCGATCGCCGAGTTGGTCACCACGATGCTCGAGGAGTTCCACCCGGACGCCCTGCCCGGGGAGTTGCGCCGGATCCACGCCGCCTGACCGGCGTCAGCGCTCGCGGTCGAGCCCCGTCATCCCCAGCACGTCGAGGCGGCGGTCCAGCTCGTCCTCGCTCAGCGGATCGGGGACGAAGCCCAGGGCGATCACGGCCTCGCGGATCGTCATCCCCTCCGCCAACGCGTGCTTGGCCACCCGGGCGGCCTCCTCGTAGCCGATGGCCGAGTTCAGCGGGGTGACGATCGAGGGCGAGGACTCGGCGTAGCGGCGCATCCTGTCGACGTCGGGTTCGATCCCGTCGATGCAGCGCTCGGCGAACAGGGTGGTGGACGTGGTGAGGATCCGAGCCGATTCCAGGACGTTGCAGGCCATCACCGGGATCGCGGTGTTGAGCTCGAAGGCCCCGGTCGCGCCGGCCCAGGCCACGGCCGCGTCGTTGCCCACCACCTGGGCGGCGACCTGGGAGATGGTCTCGCACAGTACCGGATTGACCTTGCCGGGCATGATCGACGACCCGGGCTGCAGGTCCGGCAGGTGGACCTCGGACAAGCCCGTCATGGGACCGGACCCCATCCAGCGGACGTCGTTGGCGATCTTCGTCAGCGAGACGGCGATCGTGCGCATCGCCCCGGAGAGCTCCACCAGACCGTCGCGGGCGGACTGCGCCTCGAACGGGTCCGCGGCCAGGCGCAGCTCCTCGAGCCCGGTGAGGGCGCGCAGTTCCTCCACCACCGCGGAGCCGAAGCCGTGCGGTGCGTTGAGGCCGGTGCCCGCGGCCGTGCCGCCGATCGGGAGTTCGCCCACCCGGGGCAGGGTGGCGCAGACACGCTCGGCCCCGGCCCGGAGCTGGCGCGCGTACCCCCCGAACTCCTGGCCCAGGGTCACGGGGACCGCGTCCATGAGATGGGTGCGGCCGGACTTCACCACGTCCCGCCACTCGACGGACTTCCGCTCGAGCGACTCGGCCAGCCCGCTCAATGCGGGGACGAGTTCGGTCAGCGCCACCTCCGTCGCGGCGACGTGGGTCGCGGTGGGGAAGGTGTCGTTGGAGGACTGCGACATGTTGACATCGTCGTTCGGGTGCACGGTGACACCCTCTGCCGCGCACAGCGACGCGATGACCTCGTTGGCGTTCATGTTGGAACTGGTGCCGGAGCCGGTCTGGAACACGTCCACGGGGAAGTGCTCGTCGACCTCCCCGTCGGCGATCCGGCCGGCCGCGGACACGATCGCGTCGACCTTGGTCTGCTCGAGGAGCCCGAGACGACCGTTGACCGTCGCGCACGCGGACTTGAGCAGGCCGAGCGCGCGGATCTGTGCGCGCTCGAGACCGCTGCCCGAGACCGGGAAGTTCTCCACCGCCCGCTGCGTCTGGGCCCGCCACAGCGCGTCGACCGGTACCCGGACCTCGCCCATGGTGTCGTGCTCGATACGGAATCCACTCTGGTCAGCCATACGGGCCAGAGTAGGCGTGGCCGCCGCCCCGTGCAGCCGCTCCGCGGGCCCGGCCCCGTGCGACCGCTCGGGGTGGCCCCGGGCCGGGGAGGGTCAGTCGTCGCGGGTCCCCTGGCCGTAGTCGACCGCCGAGAACTCGCGGAGCTTCTCCATGCGGTGGCGGGCCTCGACGTGCCGGACGGTCCCCGACTTGGACCGCATGACGAGGGACCTGGTGACGGCGCCGTTGGAGCGGTAGCTCACGCCGCGGACCATGTCGCCGTTGGTGATGCCGGTCGCCGCGAAGAAGCAGTTGTCGCCCTTGACCAGGTCGTCGGTGCCGAGGAACGCGTCGACGTCGAGTCCGGCGTCGACCGCTTTCTGGCGCTCGGCCTCGTCCTGGGGCCAGAGCTGCCCCTGGATCTCCCCGCCCATGCACTTCATGGCGCAGGCGGTGATGATCCCCTCCGGGGTGCCGCCGATCCCCATGAGCATGTCCACCGAGCTGTCGTCGGAGGCGGCCGCCACGCCACCGGCCACGTCCCCGTCCATGATCAACCGGACCTTGGCGCCGGCCGACCGGATCTCCGCGATGAGTTCCGCGTGCCGGGGGCGGTCGAGGACGCACACCGTCAGGTCCCCGACATCGATGTTCTTGGCCCTTGCCACGGAGATGATGTTCCACTCGGTGGACTTGGACAGGTCGATGTGGCCGACCGCATCCGGTCCCACGGCGATCTTGCGCATGTAGAACACCGCGGAGGGATCGAACATCGCGCCCCGCTCCGCGACGGCGATGACGGCGATGGAGTTGGGGCGGCCTTCGGCCATGAGGCGCGTCCCGTCGATCGGATCCACCGCCACGTCGACGGCGGGTCCGTGCCCGGTGCCGACCCTCTCGCCGTTGAACAGCATCGGCGCCTCGTCCTTCTCGCCCTCGCCGATCACCACGACGCCGTCCATGTCCACGGTGCCGATGAGCTCGCGCATGGCGTCCACGGCCGCGCCGTCACCCCCGAGCTTGTCTCCCCGGCCCACCCACCGGCCGGCCGCGAGCGCGGCGGCCTCGGTGACTCGGACGAGCTCCATGGCGAGGTTGCGGTCGGGACGTAGGGCGTCTGACATGTGGCGTCGGGCTCCTCGGATAGCTGCAGGCGGACGGGCAGTGGCGGCTCGCCGCGTGATGGGGTGTCGGCGCTCATTGTTGCACCTGTCGGCCCTCGCCGGGGGCCAGGCGCCCGACATGCCCCGGCCGGGTGGGATACTCGACGCCGTGGCCGAGCCGAAACCGAGAATCCTGCAGGGTAACCGCGACATGTTCTGGTCGGTGGTGGTTCTCATGGTGATCGTCGGACTTTTCGCCGGTGTGTCCGGGCAGTGCACGTTCAGCCCGTCGGGACCTCAGCAGGGAGCGATCCCGGAGTTCGACGCCGACGCCTCCCTGCGTCAGGACGCGCGGAGTCTGGACTTCCCGGTCCGTTCCCCGGATGTCCCGGAGGGGTGGACCTCCAACTCCGGGCGCGTCGAGAGCTTCGCCGACACCACCTCGAGCCACGTGGGGTGGGTGACGGGGGAGCGCAGTTTCGTCGAACTGGTCCAGTCCGATGCCCCGGAGGAGGCCTTCCGATCACTGAACGGCGGGCCGAGGCCGAACCGGACGATCGTGCCGGTGACCGGGCGGGAATGGACCGTGTTCACCGGTGACGACGTCCGCCCGGTGTGGGTCCTGGACCTGGGCGACGTCCGGGTGGCGGTGACCGGATCGGCCACCTCCTCGGACTTCGAGGCGCTGGCCGCGGCGGTCCAGGACGCCGAACCGCTGCCCAGCGGTCGATAGTCCCCCGGCCGGACGACCCCGGGCAGGTGCACGCCGACCCACCGCGCGCGCCGCGGCCTCCTAGGTGCGGTCGCCCGAGTCGTCGTCGCCCAGAACGGCGTCGATCCGGTCGCGTGCCCCGTCGAGGTGTTCGGTGCACCGCGCGGCGAGCTCCTCA
>NZ_JAALDW010000165.1:0-3460 GCF_014145055.1 Dietzia sp. DQ11-38-2 | reverse complement strand
CGCCCGCCGCCCGGGCCGGCGACTTCCGCCCGCCGCCCGGGGCCGCCACCTCAGTCGAGCGTGAGGACCATCTTGCCGGTGGTCCGGCCCGTCTCCCCGCGCCGGTGCGCCTCCGCCGCCTGCTCGAGTGGAAAGACGTCGGAGACGCGGGCCCGTAGCGCACCCCGGTCCACGAGGTCGGTGACGGAGAGCAGGTCGTGCCGGGAGGAGTCGACGAGCATGCGGATCGCGCGCACACCCAGGTCGTCGGCCTCGCGGAGGAGATCGTCCGACCCCACCGGGAGGATCGACACCAGGATTCCGCCGGGCCGCAGGGTGCGCAGTGAACGCGAGGACGTGTCGCCGCCGAGAGTGTCCAGCACGGCGTCCACGTCGCCGACCGCCTCGGCGAAGTCCACCTCGCGGTAGTCGATCGCCTCGTCCACGCCCAGCTCGCGCAGGAACTCGTGCTTGCCGGCGCTGGCGGTGCCGATCACGTACGCACCGCGTGCCTTGGCGATCTGGACCGCCACGTGCCCCACCCCGCCGGCCGCGGCGTGGATCAGTACCCGCTGCCCGGGCTGGATGTCGGCGTACTCCACGAGCGCCTGCCATGCGGTCAGCGAGACCAGCGGCAGCGCGGCGGCCTGCACGTGGTCGAGCGAGGCGGGCTTGGGGGCGAACCAGGCCGCGGGAGCGGTCACGTAGTCAGCGTGGGCGCCGTGTCCGAAGGGGTAGGACAGCATCCCGTACACCTCGTCGCCCGGGGCGAACCGGGCCACCCCGATGCCGACCTCCTCGACGACCCCGGACAGGTCCCAGCCCAGCACGAACGGTGGCGCGCCGAGGAAACCGCCGTTCGCCCGGTGCTTCCAGTCGGTGGGGTTCACGCTGGCGGCTCTGACACGGACGAGGATCTCGTTGGTCCGTGGCTCGGGGCGGGGTCGGTCGGACACGACGAGGACCTCCGGTCCGCCGAGGGAGTCCTGGGTCACGGCGCGCATGGTGGGGGAGCTCATGCACCCAGGGTGACAGAATCCGACGAGCGCCGCCCTCGCGGGATCGTCGGTGGGGCTACCGGGCCCACCGGGCCTACCGGGCCGGCGGGAGTCGGTGCAGCGTGACGTCGTCCACCGTGCCGTCCGCGAGGGTGGCGGTCATGAACGTGCAGAACGGTTGCCGACGACGGTCGGTCGGGGACCCCGGGTTCAGCAGCCGCGGTCCCCCCGGCGCCACGGTGTCCCACGGGATGTGAGAGTGGCCGAACACCAGGACGTCGGTGTCCGGATAGGAGCCGCTCATGCGCCTGTCCCGCCCCGCCGTGGGGCCGGTCTCGTGCACGACCGCCAGACGCACCCCCTCGAGCGTCGCGCGGGCCACCTCCGGGAGCCGCTCACGCAGTTCGGGGCCGTCGTTGTTGCCCCAACACGCGATCAACCGCGCGGACCTCTCCTCCATGGCGTCGAGGAGCGCCACGTCCATCCAGTCACCCGCGTGCACCACCACGTCCGCGTCGTGGACCTCCGCCCACAGGCGGGGCGGGAGATCGCGGGCGCGCGTCGGCACGTGGGTGTCGGCGATGATCAGCAGGCGCACGGACTCGGATGTGCCGCCCGCTACCGGGTCGACTCCAGGACGACGTCGCGCCCGCTGAGGTCGACCACCATGCCCCCCGGGACCACCCGGACCCCGGTGAGCTGCACGCCCTCCGGGAGCTCGGCGAGCGCGGAGTCCATCATCGAGACGGTGCCACCGAGCAGCTCGGGCGGAAGCGCGAAGCCGAGGATCGACGCCTGGGACGGATCCATCTCCAGATTGCCGCCGATCAACCTGGGGGTCACGACCGCCTCGGCGAGTCCGCTGATGGAGACGCGGAGCGTGCCCGAGGCCGGATCCGAGACGATCTCCTGCACCTGGATCAGGCCGCCGAGCATGCTGTCACCCGCGGAGTCCTGCTGCGCGGCCGCCGACATGGCCTGGTCCGAGACGAACGCGGTCCCGGTCAGCGAGTCCACGTAGGTGAGGTCGTCGGCGGACCGCACTCCCTCGGCGGTGATGTCGATCGCGGGGGCGGGTCCGCCCCCGTCCGCCGTCGGGCCGCCGTCGGTGGTGATCCGGACGGTGCCGAGGTCGCCCCCGAAGTAGGACAGGAGCACCGGGCGGGCGCCCAGGTCGACCTGCGCCGGGCTGCCGAGGGCGGTCGAGACCTCCTCCTGGATCCGGTTCTCCACCGCGTTGCGGGTGCCGAACTCGAGCCCCACCGCGCCCGCCACCAGGAGGATCACCGCGGCGACGGCGATCAGGGCGATCATCGGGCCGCGACGTCTCCCGCCGGTATCGCCGCGACCGGGCCGATTGGCGCCCGGCCCAGCGGCGAACTGCTGGGTCTCGGCGTTCTGGACGCCGGGTCGATCATGAGCGGGGAGTCTCTGGGTGTCGTGCCGCGGGTGCATTCCGCCAATTGTCGTCGATACCGGCCCGGATCGCAGAACCCCGGTTCAGCGCGTGCTCAGAACCCCGGGTTCGGTGCGGGGGGTCAGAGCGCGGCGGTCCAGCGGTTGAGGTGCTCGGTCTCGGCGTCGAAGAACCGGGTGAGGTGGGACACGACCAGCTTCTCGAGCTTGCCGCCCAGCAGCGGGACGGACACCTTGACCCGGCCCGATGCGGACTCGACCACCACGCCGTCCTCGGAGAGCGACTCCGAGCCACCGTCGATGATCCCCAGTCCACCCGCGGCCTCCGCCCGGGCGGAGGTGGTGAACCGGTTCCCGTCGAACTCGGCGTAGGTGCTGGTCCGCACGATGATCAAGCGGCCGGGCAGGACCTTGCGGGCCACGTCCGGGATGTCCTCGTCCGGGATGTGCTGGGTCACCGTCACGGTGGTGGAGTCCCCGGTGGTGACGAACTCGTCGAGGGAGTCCTCGGGGGTACCGATGGCGGCCAGGCGGTCGTGCCAGAAGGCCTCGTCGCCGTACGAGGCGAACACGGTCTCGAGGTGCGCGTCGATGCGGGCGGAGTGGGAGAAGCGGGTCGCCATGGGGTCAAACCCTACAAGGGGGCGGTTATCCTCGGACGCGTGCTCCCGCCTTCCTCCGATCGACGCCCGGCTGACCTCGCCGACGAGGTGATCCGCGGGCTGTCCACCGTGGCCGGTCTCCGGGTGGTCCCCGACTCCAGCCTGGCCGATCTCACCACCCTGCGGATCGGCGGTCGTCCCCGCGCGCTGCTGGAGTGCGAGTCCGCGGAGGCCGTCACGGCCGCGGTCGGCGCCCTCGACGCCGCCGGTGTGCCGGTGCTCGTCCTGGGCGGCGGGTCGAACCTGGTGATCGCCGACGGGGACCTTGAGCTGGTGGTGGTGGCCGTCCGCAACAGCGAGGTCCGCTACCGGGACGCGGGGACGGACGGCCCCGGGGGGATGATCGTCCGCGCCGGAGCCGGGCTGTCCTGGGACGAGCTGGTGGCGGACACCGTCGACCGCGGG
>NZ_JAALDW010000164.1:0-1256 GCF_014145055.1 Dietzia sp. DQ11-38-2 | reverse complement strand
CAGCCCGGCGGCGATCCCGGCGGTGAGTGCGGTCTTGCCTGCACCGAGGGGCCCGTCGAGGACCACCACGTCGCCGGCCCCCAGCAGTGCCGCGAGTTCCACGCCGAGCTGACGCGTGTCCTCCACGGTGGGGAGGGTCCGCGCCCCCGGTACCCCGATCGTCACGACGCCGTGCTTCGGCGCCCCGGCGGCCCGTGCGTGCGTGCGCGCCACTCGACGACGGCGTCCGCGATCAGGTCACCGAGCACCTCCGACACGTGCGCGGGCTCCTCCAGCATCACCATGTGACCGGCTCCGGGGACCACCACGAACTCGGCGTCCGGCAACGCCTCGGCGATGTCCACCGAGCGGTCCAGGGGGGTGAGCAGGTCGCGGTCTCCGCACAACACCGTGGTCCGTACGTCCCGCAGCACGGGGACGGCCGCGGACTCGTCGTGCTGGGTGAGGGTCTCGAAGAAGTTCGCGATGGTCAGCATGTCCGTCGAGGCGATGAGCTTGTCGACGAACCGCGCGACGGTCGGGCTCATCTTGGCCGGGTCGCCGAACGAGCCGCCATAGATGAACGGGGAGATGACGGCCCCGAGGGCCTTGCGGCTGCTGGTGAACACCCCCGGCGTGCGGCCGGCCAGGCCCACGAACCTGCTGACGGCCCGGCTGTCGAGTACGGCACCCAGGCCCGACTCGGACAGTTCCGCCATCGCGGTGGCGACCAACCCCACACCGAGCACCCGATCGCGGACCGCCTCGGAGTGACGGGCCGCATAGCCCAGCACCGTCATCCCCCCCATGGAATGCCCGATCGCCACGATCGGGCCGGTCGGGGCGGTGGCCGAGATCACCGAGTTGAGGTCGGCCGCCAACTGGGCGATCGTCGAGTTCTCGCGTGAGCTCTTCCCGCTGAGCCCGTGACCACGCTGATCGTAGAAGACCAACCGGACCTCGGATCCGAACCGGTCCTGGAGGTGTCGACGCTGGAAGTGCCAGGAATCCATCGACAGCGTGTAGCCGTGGGCGAACACCACGGTCATCGGCGCGTCAGTCGGGCCGGCCTCACGCACCGCGAGCGGGACCCCGTCCGAAGCGGCGACCATCGAACCCCGGTCGACCCCGAGCTCCCACATGTCCTCTCCGGCCCACGGGTCGCTCGCCCGGCGCCCGGGTAGGAGGGTGCCGACGGATCCGATCGTCGCCGCGCCGAGCGCGCTCAGCCCCGCGGCGAGCCCTCCGGGGGTCCGGATCTGCTCGTCGACGGCCTC
>NZ_JAALDW010000163.1:0-7733 GCF_014145055.1 Dietzia sp. DQ11-38-2 | reverse complement strand
GGCGGTCGGACGAGATGAGAGTGCGGATCGACGAGGTGAGACGTCGCGTGGACGCTCTCTCCGACGCGCAGCGTGCACTCTGGGCCGGCGGCCCCCTGGTGCCCCCGGGGTACGTCGCCCCGGCGATCGACGGGGTCAACACGGCCGCCCTGAACGTGGCCCTCACCCGGATCGGTGCCCCGTACTCCTGGGGGGCGACCGGACCGTCCGAGTTCGACTGCTCCGGCCTCATGGTGTGGGCGTACGCGCAGGAGGGCAAGACGCTTCCCCGGTCGAGTCAGGCGCAGGCGGTGGCGGGGGCGCCCGTCGCGATGCCGGACATCCAACCCGGAGACCTCGTCATCTACTACGCGGGTGCGACCCACGTCGGCATGTACGCCGGCGACGGACTCGTCCTCCACGCGCCGACCTACGGGGTGCCGGTCAAGCTCGAGAAGGTCGACGCGATGCCGATCAGCGGGGTCCGTCGCTACTGACGCGTGGGCGCCGGGCAGGCGATCCCCGGGCGGTGTGGCAGTCTCGGACGTGATGACGAAGACCCTGCTGATCACCAACGACTATCCGCCGCGGCCCGGTGGTATCCAGTCGTACCTGGAGACCTATCTGGCGCACCTGGACCCGGAGGACGTGGCGGTCCTCGCCTCGACGTTCCGGGGCCGGGACTC
Organism: Dietzia sp. DQ11-38-2; assembly: GCF_014145055.1. Lineage (NCBI taxonomy): Bacteria > Bacillati > Actinomycetota > Actinomycetes > Mycobacteriales > Dietziaceae > Dietzia > Dietzia sp. DQ11-38-2. The sequence goes on along the minus strand of NZ_JAALDW010000163.1, from coordinate 7,068 downwards.
GATCGAGTACGACGACTCCCGCCCCTATCTGGTCGAGCGGGTCCCGACGGAGATGCTGCTGCCCACACCGGATCTCGCGAAGCGTGCCCGGCGACTGGCCTCGGACTTCGGGGCGAGCACGGTGTGGTTCGGTGCGGCAGCACCGCTGGCCGCCATGGCACCCGTCCTGCGGGAGGGGCCCGTCACCCGCATCGTCGCCAGCACCCACGGTCACGAGGTGGGGTGGTCGATGCTGCCGGGTTCGCGCCAGGTGCTCAGGATGATCGGTGAGTCCACGGACGCCGTCACCTACGTGAGTGAGTACACGAGGCGACGCCTCGCGGCGGCGTTCGGCCCGCACGCGAGGCTCGTGCACCAGCCCGGGGGGGTCGACACGGACAGGTTCCGACCCGATCCCGTGCGGCGGCGGGCGATCCGCGAGCGCTACGGGGTGGCGGACCGTGAGGTGATCGTGTGTCTCTCCCGCCTCGTCCCGCGAAAGGGACAGGACGCGCTCATCCGCTCTCTGCCCGAGATCGCCCGCCGCGTCCCGGGAGCGGTCCTCGTCGTCGTCGGGGGTGGCCCGTACCGGCGGACGCTGGAGGGTCTGGCCCGCAGGCACGGGGTGACGGACCGGGTGATCTTCACCGGCCGGATCCCGGCGGACGAGATCGTCGATCACCACCGGATGGCGGACGTGTTCGCCATGCCCTGCCGCACGCGGGGTGGGGGACTCGACGTGGAGGGGCTGGGAATCGTGTATCTGGAGGCCTCGGCCTGCGGCGTCCCAGTCGTGGCCGGCCGGAGTGGTGGCGCCCCGGAGACGGTCCTGGACGGGACCACCGGGCTCGTGGTGGACGGGACCTCGACGGGCGAGATCGTCGACGCCGTGGCCGGTCTGCTCTCGGACCGGCCACGCGCGTCGTCGATGGGTGTCCGCGGACGCACCTGGGTTCTCGACTCCTGGCGCTGGGAAGACCTCGCCCGCAACATGCGGCGAGTGCTCTCCGGGGACTAGCTTCCCGATCGAGTCCCGATCCGGGCGTGGATCGAGTCTCGGACGTCAGGTGTAGAGATCCTCGATCTGTGCGGCGAACTTCTGGTGCACCACGTTCCGCTTGACCTTGAGCGACGCGGTGAGTTCACCGGTCTCCTCGGTGAACTGATCGGGGAGGACGTGGTACTTCTTGATGGCCTCCGAATGGGAGACGGTGCTGTTGGCCCGGGACAGCGCCTGGTCGAGATGCTCGATCATGTCCGCGTCCCGCAGCAGCTCGTACAGGGACCCGGTCTTGTGGTGGTGGGCCTTCCACCGGTCCAGTGCCTCGGGGTCGAGGGTGATCAGCACCGAGATGAACGGCTTCCCGTCGCCCACACACACGGCCTCGGCGACGAGCGGGTCCGCCCGGAGCGCGTCCTCGAGCTGGTTCGGAGCGACGTTCTTGCCGCCCGCGGTGACGATGATCTCCTTCTTGCGGCCGGTGATGGTCAGGTAGCCGTCCTCGTCCAGCGATCCGAGGTCCCCGGTCCGGAACCAGCCGTCGGAGAAGGCCTCGGCGGTCGCACGCTCATTGCGCCAGTAGCCGGAGGTCACCACCGGGCCGTTCACCTCGACCTCGCCGTCCGGGGCGATCCGGACCGCGCATCCGGGCAGTGGCTGGCCGACGGTCCCGATACGCATCTTGCCGGGGGTGTTGACCGCGATCGCCGCGCAGGTCTCCGTGAGTCCGTACCCCTCGAAGATGTTGACACCGATGCCGTCGAAGAAGTGGGTCAGGCGTTCGCCGAGCGGCGCGCCACCCGAGATGGCGATCTCGCAGCGTCCACCCAGTGCAGCGACGAGCTTGGCGTAGACGAGTCTGGCGAACAGCGCGTGGCGGAGCCTGAGCAGTGGCCCGACCCGCCCACCGCGGTTGGCCTTGGAGTAGGCGACGGCGGTGTCGGTGGCCTTGTCGAACATCCACGCCTTGAAGGCACCGCCGTCCTGGGCGGTGGCCTGGGCCTTGTTGAAGACCTTCTGGAACACGCGCGGGACGGCCAGGATGTAATGGGGCCGCATCTCGGAGAACGTGTCCACGAGATTCGTCAGGTCCGACGAGTGGGCGATCCGGACGCCGGCGTGGAACCCCGCGTAGGTGATGGCGCGGGCCAGCACGTGGGCCAGGGGAAGGAACATGACCGTGGTCGCGTCCTGCCGGAGGTACTGGTTGAACGGGGTCTCGAGGACAGCGAGGGTCTCGGACATGAAGTTCCGGTGGGTGAGCATGCACCCCTTGGGTCGTCCGGTGGTGCCGGAGGTGTAGATCAACGTCGCGGGGGCGTCCGCGCTCACCGCGGCGCGACGTTCGTCGAGCACCGCGTCGGCGACGTCGGTCGCCCCGGCGACGAGCAGGTCCAACGCGGGGCTCTCGCCCTCGATCACCAGGACGTCGGGGGACCCCTCCAGGTCGGCGATCCCCTCGCGGGTGGTCGCGGCGTGGGTCTGCTTCTCGACGATGATGAGCCGGGCGCCCGAGTCCTCCATGATCCAGCGGATCTGTTCCGCGGACGAACTGTCGTAGACGGGTACCGTGACCGCGCCCGCCGCCCAGATCGCGAAATCGATCACGTTCCACTCGTATCGCGTCGAACACAGGAGGGCGACCCTGTCCCCGGCCCCGATCCCGCGGGCGACCAGGCCCCGACCAACCAGGCGGACCGTGTCGGCGAACTCCCGGTTGGTGACGTCGGTCCACCGTCCGTCGACCGGGCGTTGGAAGGCCACGTTGTCCGGAGTCCGCTCCGCCCGGTCGTACGCCGCCTGGGCACAGGACCAGTCTTCGGGGACGGTGAAAGTGGCGGGGGCGGCGACGTATTCGCGCAAAGGGTCCTCCTGGTGGAGACGATCGATGGTCTAATCGCGGTGAGGACACACTATCCCCGGGGGTGGACGGCATCCACGCCACCCGTGCGCCCGGGCGTCAGCCGGAGGGCGCATCCCGGCGGGAGATATGTGAAGCTGGGGATATGAGTGAGGACAACGGCGCCCCCGAGGTGTGGCCGACCAGCGACTCCACGGTCATCGAGGCGACGGTCGAGGACGTGATGGCCGTCATCTCGGACTTCGACTCGTATCCGGAATGGTCCACGTCGATCCGGGTCGCCGAGGTTCTCTCGGTCGGCGCGGACGGTCGGTCAGACCGGGTCCGGTTCGCGCTGGAGGCCGGTGCGATCGTCGACGACTACGTCCTCGTCTACTCCTGGTCGGCGGACGACAGGGCCGTCGAGTGGCGCCTCGAGAGTTCGACGCTCCAGCGCGCGCAGAAGGGCTCCTACCGGCTCGAGCCGGTCGAGGGCGGCACCCGGGTCGACTACGAGTTGGAGATCGAGCTCGTGGTGCCGGTGATCGGTCGGCTCCGCGACCGGGCCGAGCGGCGGATCCTCTCCGAGGCTCTCCGTGAACTCAAGCGCCGGGCCGAGTCGAGGTGACCGGGTCGAGGGTCGTGATCGTTCTGGGGGGCGACCCGGCGGACAGGTCCGCGGCGATGGCGGATTTCCTGTTGGACGCCGGCGGAACCGCTCTCATTCTGACCGGGGATCCCGGTTCGGTCGATCCCCGACTGGACACGACCGACGAGGGGCCCGTGGAGGTCCGCGCAGACGACGCCACCGCGAGACTCGAGGCGTACACATCGGGGGCCGTGGACCCGGAGGACGAGGTGCTCGCGGCCCTCGCCACCGGTAGCGACGCCCCCCTCGCGGCAGTACTGGGATGGGAGTACGCCCGGCGTGCGGCTGCCGCGGGGGTGTGGGATGTGGTGATGGTCGACCTCGACGGTGATCTCGCGGCCGTCCGCAGGCTTTCCGCAGCGGGGGAGCTCGCCGGGTTCGTGGAGTCCCGGTGGCCCGCGCATGTCCGGTTCGCGTCCATGGCGGCCGGGGACCGTGCCGACGCCCGGACCCGCGAGGCGCACCGGTTGTCCCTCCTGGCCGGGGAGGTCTCGACGTTCCTCGCCGGGCCGGTCGAGGTGATCGTCGCCGGCGGTGCTCCGGACCGCACGGCGGCTCTGGCGACACTCGCCCGCGGTGCGGTCACCCCCGTCGTGTCCGCGGACGGCAACGGTGGCTACCGGGCGGAGTTGCCGGTGCCCGCCCCGCCGACGACTCCGCCCTCGGTCGAGAGCGGCGGTCTCCGGCTGGAGTTCAACGGCCTCCGGACAGTGCTGCGCCTTCCCGCGTTGCTGTCCCGGTGCACCCTCGTCGCGTCGCACCACGATCCGGTGGCGGGTGCCGTGGTCGCCGGATTCGTCCCGGATCCGGAGCTCTGGCCACCGAATCTCGTCCCGTCCGGATTCGCGGGCCGATCCGGGTAGTATCCGCTTTCGTCGACCTCCCCAACCATGAGAAAGACCGGTGACCCCAGGTGCTGTACTGGTTGTTCAAGTACGTGATCATCGGGCCTTTCCTGCGGATGACCAGTCGGACGGTCCTCACCGGCGAGGAGAACTTCCCGGCGACCGGGGCAGCGGTCCTGGTGGGGAATCACGAGTCCGTGGGCGACTGGTTGTTCACCCCGCTGCTCCTTCCCCGGCGGGTCACCTTCCTGGCGAAGAGCGACTACTTCACGGGCAGCGGGATACGCGGAGCCCTCAGCCGGTGGTTCTTCGCCGGGACCGGCCAGTACCCGATCGACCGGACCAACGCGGACGCCGCGCAGGCGGCCCTCGACGCGGGCATGGAGGTCCTGTCCTCGGGGCAGATCCTGTGCGTCTACCCGGAGGGCACCCGCACCCCGGACGGGCGGTTGTACCGGGGCAAGACGGGGCCGGCCCGGCTCGCGCTGCGCGCCGGGGTCCCGATCATCCCGGTGGGGGTGGTCGGTACGGGTGACTACATCCGCAAGGTCACCCGACCGCATCGCCGGACTCCGGTCCGCGTGATGATCGGGGAACCCCTCGACCTGACGCCGTGGGCCGGTCGGGAGGGGGACCGCGTGGCCGAGCGCGAGATCACCGACGAGTTCATGCGGCGTATCCAGGCGCTGACGGGTCAGGAGTATGTTCCGGACGTCTACGGTGCGGAGATGAAGAAGCGCTACGAGGCGGTCCGGAAGTCGGGACGAAACCTTCTCGACACTCCCGTCGAGGGGCAGCGCTGACGCCGGTGCGCTACTTCTACGACTGTGAGTTCATCGAGGACGGCACCACCATCGACCTGGTCTCGGTGGGGGTGGTAGCCGAGGACGGACGTGAGTTCTACGCGGTCTCCACGGAGTTCGACCCGGCGAAGGCCGGGCCATGGGTCAGACGCAACGTCCTGCCGAAACTCCCCAATCCCTCGTCGGCGGCGTGGAGGTCGCGCGCGGCGATCCGCGACGAGTTGTACGACTTCGTCACCGCGCCGGCCTCCGGCCCGGTGGAGCTGTGGGCATGGATCGGCGCGTACGACCACGTCGCCGTGTGCCAGCTCTGGGGTGACATGACCGAGCTCCCGGCGGCGATGCCGAGACTCACCCGGGATGTGCGCCAGCTGTGGGAGCTGGCCGGGCAACCGGAACTGCCCGTACACCCGGGCGGAGCCCATGACGCTCTCGGTGATGCGCGTCATGCGGCGATGAGGTTCCGGGCGATCGCCGCGACAGCACCCCACCTGGGCCTCTGAGGTCTGCGACGCTGCCGGTGGCGTATCCTCGCCGGGTGAGCAACTGGACAGTCGACGTCGACATCGCGCAGCTTCCCGACCTCCCCCCGCTCTCGGCGGACCTCGATCGACTGCTGGCGGACGCACTGTCGCGACCCGCGCTGCAGCAGCCGTCGTGGGATCCCGATCACGCTGCGGCGATGCGCAAGGTCCTCGAGAGTGTGCCCCCCATCTGTGTGGCCTCGGAGGTCGAGCACCTCTCGGACCGGTTGGCCGACGTCGCGCACGGCCGCGCCTTCCTCCTCCAGGGCGGGGACTGCGCGGAGACCTTCGAGGCCAACACCGAGCCGCACATCAAGGGCGTGATCCGCACGCTCCTCCAGATGTCCGTGGTCCTGACCTACGGCGCCTCCATGCCGGTGGTCAAGGTCGGGAGGATCGCCGGCCAGTACGCCAAGCCGCGCTCCGCCGATCGGGACGCCACCGGCCTGCTGTCCTACCGCGGGGACATGGTCAACGGGTTCGACGCCGACGAGACCACTCGTGAGCACGACCCGTCCCGACTGGTCCGGGCCTACGCCAACGCCGCCGCGGCCATGAACCTGGTCCGGTCGCTGACGGCGTCGGGGACGGCGGACCTGCACCGCGTTCACGAATGGAACATGGAGTTCGTCGCCGGTTCCCCTGCGGGCGCGCGATACGAGGCCCTCGCCGCGGAGGTCGATCGCGGCCTGCGGTTCATGGACGCCTGTGGGGTCGCCGACCACAACCTGCGGTCGGCGGACATCTTCTCCTCCCACGAGGCGCTGGTCCTGGACTATGAGCGCGCGATGCTACGCCTGGCCGACGACGGCACGGGACTCACGGGCGACGCGCAGCAGGGGCTGTACGACCTCTCGGCACACTTCCTGTGGATCGGGGAGCGCACCCGCGGGATCGACGACGCCCACGTGGCCTTCGCCTCGCTCATCGAGAACCCGATCGGACTGAAGATCGGCCCCTCCACGACCCCGGAACTCGCGGTGGAGTACGTGGAGAAACTCGATCCGCGCAACCGACCCGGGCGTCTGACCCTGGTCTCCCGTATGGGCAACGACAAGGTCAGGGACGCCCTCCCACCGATCGTTCAGGCCGTCGAGGCGTCGGGCCACAAGGTCATCTGGCAGTGCGACCCGATGCACGGCAACACCCATTCCACGTCGAACGGCTACAAGACCCGGCATTTCGACCGGATCATCGACGAGGTCCAGGGCTTCTTCGAGGTCCACCACGCGCTCGGTTCGCACCCGGGCGGGATCCACATCGAGCTCACGGGCGAGGACGTGACCGAGTGTCTGGGAGGCGCCCAGGACATCTCGGATCTCGACCTCGCCGGACGGTACGAGACCGCCTGCGACCCGAGACTCAACACCCAGCAGTCTCTCGAACTGGCCTACCTGGTCGCGGAGATGCTCCGCCACTGAGCCGCGT
>NZ_JAALDW010000162.1:0-6132 GCF_014145055.1 Dietzia sp. DQ11-38-2 | reverse complement strand
CCTCGACGAGGTGATGGGCGGCCCGCAACCGGGTCGCCGCCGCGAGGTTCTGCGCCAGCGTCGCCGACCGCGCCACCTCACTGAGCGCCTCGGCGCCCAACGTGTCCAGAGCCTCCGGCACGGCGCGCAGCGCCCCGAACGCCGCCGAGCTCGTCGTCGTCACCATCGGAACCACTACCACCACACCCCCAGTCGCTGATCGAACCTACGTGCGACTCTACCGTGGCCGGTGGGATCGCACAAGCATTCGAATACTGGTCGGCCGGTCCGGTCTCCCTCAGGTCTGGCGCACCTCGGACGCGGGGCTGTCAGACCGTGCCCGCGCTCGCCACTGCAGGTACGCCAGACCCGCCCACGAGACGAGCACGGCGGTCGCGACGGCGACGTGGGCCGTCCACAGATGCTCCGCGGGGTAGATGACGTCGGTGAGGTAGTGGTCGATGAACCCTGAGGAGGGCAGCGTCTCCTCGCCCGCGCGGGCGCGTCCCCAGTTCTCGACGTGGGTGAGCGGACAGACCCACCCCACCGTCGCGATCCCCAGTCCGTACGCCGCCGTCGCCAGGTGGGGCCAGAACGTCCACCGCCATCGCCACGCGAGGAAGCCGCCCACCACCATGTACACGAGGAAAGCTGCGTGGAGGATCATCGCGGTGTCGGCGACGAGTCGGTAACCCATGAGTCCAGGGTGCCAGCCGGAGCGCGGGACGCGAGTGGCCTGATTCCCGCGGCCTCTGCTACGGTGTCCCGCATGTCGATCGCTCGCGCATATTGGCGCTTTATGTGGGCTCCGGGTGGAGCCCGCGCCGCGAGCGCACACGTCCGCTAACCGGACGTCCCGACACCCGGAGCCCAGAGGCGGTGACCACCATGGTCGCCGCCTCCCGCCATTTCCCACGGCGGATCCGGGTGCGACACAGGGCACCGACCAGGATCACGGCACCCGGCCCGCCACCACCACCGCATCAGGAGCGCACCGCCGTGACCATCACCGCCGAGAACCCCACCCAGACCGCCGACCGACGCGTCCTGTCGTACTCCCCGTTGCCGACGCCGACCGAGATCCTCGGAGAACTCCCGCTGGGGGAGGCCCGCGAGGCACTGGTCGACCGCAGCCGCGGTGAGATCGTCGACATCCTCGCCGGGCGTGACGACCGCCTGCTCGTGGTGGTGGGTCCCTGTTCCGTCCACGACCCGGACGCCGCACTCGACTACGCGGAGCGCCTGGCGACCCTCGCCCGGGAGGTCTCGGAGGACCTGCTGATCGTCATGCGCGTCTACTTCGAGAAGCCGCGCACGACGGTCGGGTGGAAGGGCCTGATCAACGACCCCGCACTCGACGGCAGCTACGACATCCCGCGCGGTCTGCGCACCGCCCGCAGGCTCCTGTTGGACGTGCTGGACCTTGGACTTCCCGTCGGTTGCGAGTTCCTGGAACCGACCAGCCCGCAGTACATCGCCGACGCCGTCTCCTGGGGCGCCATCGGGGCGCGGACGACCGAGAGCCAGGTGCATCGCCAGTTGGTCTCCGGTCTGTCCATGCCGGTGGGGTTCAAGAACGGCACCGACGGCGAGGTACAGGTCGCGGTGGACGGATGCCGGTCCTCGGCATCGCGCCACGTGTTCTTCGGCACCGACGCCGAGGGTCGGGCAGCCGTGGTGGAGACGGCCGGCAACACCGACTGCCACGTGATCCTGCGCGGTGGGACCCGCGGTCCGAACCACGACGCCGAGTCGGTGGCCTCCGCGGTGGCCTCGGTCGCCAAGGTGGGACTTCCCGGCCTGGTGATGGTCGACGCGAGCCACGCCAACTCGGGCAAGTCCCACGAGCGCCAGGCCGAGGTGGTGGCCGAGCTCGCCGAGCGCATCGGGGCGGGGGAGCAGGGCATCTCCGGCCTGATGATCGAGAGCTTCCTCGAAGCCGGGTCCCAGTCCGTCGACGCCGCCGACCTCGTCTACGGCAAGTCCGTCACCGACGCCTGCATCGGCTGGGACACCACCGAGGACGCAGTGCGCGCGCTCGCCGCGGGGGTGCGCGCCGGCCGACGCGGCTAGAACCCCCACGGGTCAGGGGGACCCCTGTGGAGGGGGCGTCGCGCGGTAACCTCTTCCGGGTGGACGCCTCCTCCCCGTTGTACTCGCTGTACGAGTCGCGACTCCGGTCGTCACTCGAGGGTGCCCGGCTCCCACGTCATATCGCCGTGATGGCCGACGGCAACCGCCGCTGGGCCAAAGAGGCGGGGTTCGCGGACGTCGCGCACGGTCACCGGGCCGGGGCGGTCAAGATCGCCGAGATGCTCGGCTGGTGTGACGAGCTGGGCGTGGACGTCGCCACCATCTACCTCCTCAGCACCGAGAACCTCGGTCGTGATGCCGATGAGCTCGACGAGCTGCTGCAGATCATCGCCGACGTGGTGGACGAGATCACGGGCCCGGACAAGAACTGGGATGTCCGCATAGTCGGCCGGCTCGAAGTGTTGCCCGACTGGCTGGCCGAGCGGCTGCGGCACGCCGAGCGCGCGAGCACCGGGCGCCGGGGGGTCAAGGTGAACGTCGCCGTGGGCTACGGCGGCCGGCAGGAGATCGCCGACGCGGCCCGCGAGCTCGTCGCACAGCTGATCGAGGACGGTCGGACCGGGCAGGACCTGGTCGACGGCATCACCGTCGAGGCCATCGGGGAGCACCTCTACACATCCGGTCAACCCGATCCCGACCTGGTGATCCGGACCTCCGGCGAGCAGCGACTGTCGGGGTTCCTGCTCTGGCAGAGCGCGTACTCGGAGATCTGGTTCACCGAGGCGTACTGGCCCGCGTTCCGCCGCGTGGACTTCCTCCGTGCCCTGCGCGACTACGGCGCCCGCAACCGCAGGTTCGGGCACTGATGCCGGCCGCGAACGCTCCCGAGTCCGGGGTGGCCGTCCCGGAGTCGTTCACCGTTCGCTCCGTCTGCGTGGTGGACCAGCTCCTCACCGTGCCGGGCCGCGTCGGGGTGACGGCGATCGACAAGCGGCCGGTCGACGGCCCTGTGCAGGTCCGCGAGTACGGCCTCCACGGCGACGTGCAGGCCGATCGCGAACACCACGGCGGAGTATGGAAGGCCGTCTACCTGCTCTCCGACTCCGATGTCGCGCCCTGGGAGCCCGAGTTCGGCGGGCCGATCCCGCCCGGGTTCTTCGGCGAGAACCTCCGCGTGACCGGCGTGGACACCTCGCAGCTCCAGATCGGTACGGTGCTCGAGGTGGGCGCGGGCAGCGGTCGTCGCGGTCCGTTGCGCCTCGAGATCACCACGCCACGCATCCCGTGCCAGACGTTCGGCGACCGCGTCGGCAAGCCCAGGTGGGTGCGCCGGTTCACCGAGGCGGGTAGGCCGGGCGCCTACGCCCGCGTCCTGCGCCCGGGTCCTGTCGAGGCGGGCGACGAGATCCGGCTGGTGTCGGTGCCCACGCACGGTGTGACCATCGGGAGGGTGTTCGAGGGGGTCGACGACGACGAGGCCCGCCGCCTTCTCGACGAGTACGCGCTGGCCGACCTCGCGCCCAGTCTGGTGCGCAAGCTCGACCCCGCGACGGACGTCCGGCCCGCCGACACGGACGCCGACTGAGCCGGGCTCCGTCCGCTGCCCTCATCGCGCGGTCGATTTCGCTCACGTTCTCCCAGTTCGCCCGGGGCGTTTCGCGTCGTTTGCGACCACTCGGCGGTGATGGTTCGGCGGTGCTCACTCGGCGAGGTGGTCCCACACCGGCCCGGCGGTGCGCCACAGCGCGGGCGCCTGCTCGCGGCCCACGTCCGGTAACCGGAATGCCCCGCTACCGCCGGCCGTGGTGGCGACGAGCGTGGCCAGACCGGCGCGGCGTTGCAGAGGCGAGCGCCGGATGTTCCAGCCCAGGATGCCGTTCCGATCGAGAATGTCGGTCCGCCGTGTCAGTGAGCCTTTGCGTAGCGCCACCACCCCGTCGGTGAGGGCGTGCCCGAGGCCTCGGGCGTTGTCGAACGCGGCCCAGATCGCGACGGCGGCGGACAGTCCGAGCGAGACCAGCGGGACCCACCAGAGCCACGGCCAGAGCACCGCAGGGACGAGCGACACCCCCGTGATCGCGACGACGACCGCGCCCGCCCGGACGAGCCTCCGTCGACGTGCGGCGGACGGGTGGGCCAGGAGCGCGGTGGGCACCGGCTCACCGAGAATCGTCCCGGCCACACCGGCGGACACCGCCCGTGGCGAGGGGGGAACCAACGCCGGACTCTGCTTCTTCTTCCCCTCGTCGTCCTTCCCGGTGCCTACCCCCGACGCGATCACGTCGAGCCGAGCAGCTCCGAGAACTCTGAACCCCGGGGGTTCGTGGAGCGTGACCCCGCGTATGCGGCGGCCGTCGAAGGAGGTGTGCCGGCCCACGAGCAGTCCCCGCCGCAGCTCGAGCGAACCGTCCTCATGGCGCTCGAGTCGCAGGTTCCACCAGTTCTCCACGAAAAGGGCCACCGATGCGACGGTGCCCACCACCAAGGCGAGAAGCACCACCCCGGCGGCGATCACCGGGATCGGCAGGTCGCCGATCCGGGACCAGATCCAGTCGAGCATCTCGGGCACGGCCCTGAACCAGTCAGCGACCTGGAACACCACACCGATGCCCAGGAGGCCGAACAGGGGAGTCATGACGCTCGCGGGCGCGTAGCGGACCCACACCGGGTCCAGGCGCACGAGCTCGGTGGTGTCGGTGGCGGCGCGCTCGGCGAGAAGCCGACGTCGCAACTCCTCGGCGACCTCGCGGTCCAGTGCGCCGAGGATGAGTCTGGACCCGTCGGTCTCGCCACTGGCCAGTCGCACCGTCGCGATACCCATCCGGCGTTGCACCAGGTCCGCCGAGATCTCCACGTTTCGCACCCGACCGGTCGACAGGCTGGTGGTGGAGGTGGAGAGGAATCGGACGCGGCGTTCGATCCGGTGCGCGTCCACGCGATAGCTGGTCACGGCGAGCCGGGCGGTCTCGATGACCGCGGTGGCCGCTGCGCCGAGGATCATGCCGCCGATGGTCCACAGCACCACCCATGCCGGGCCCACCCCGGCGAGCAGGAGCGCGGAACCGGCGGGAACCGCGGTGACGGCCAGGGCCCCCGCGGCCACGATGGTGCTGGCGGCGACGGTCCGACGGTCGAGGCGACGCCACTCCGGTGCGGTCATGTGGCGTCCCGCTGGTCGTCCTGCGCCAGCAGCGTCAACCTGTCAGCCATCTCCTCGGCCTGCGCGGCGTCCAGCGCACTGATGCGGACCGCTCCCGACGAGGAGGCGGTGGTGACCACGACGGTGGCCAACCCGAACTGTCGTTGCAGGGGTCCGCGGGTCTTGTCGACGGTCTGCACACGCGACAGCGGCGCGGCCCGCCACTCCTCCCAGAAGAGGCCACTACGGCTGTAGACGGCCGTGTCCGTGGCCTCCCATCGATGGATCGCCCAACGCACCCTCGGCACCGCGACCAGCGCCACGGCCATCGCGACCGCCCAGCCCGCAGCCGCGAGGAGGACCCACGGAGACAGGACCAGTCCGAGGATGACGGCCACCACGAGCGGCCCGGCCATCCACAGTCCGACCTGGGCGGTCCACCAGCGACGACACCGGGGGTCGACTCGGTGTCGTGGCGGTCTGAGTCCGATCGCTGACGAGTTCACGGTGTCCAACATAGGGCCCCTGTGAAACGCTGGCCGACATGAGTCTTCTCCGACGCTACCGGGCAACCGGCGCTGACCTGCCCTTCGGCGACCCGCTCCGCGCACACGGAGTGGCGATGGAGGGATACTTCCTCCGCGTGACCGACCGCGACCGAGGCCGCGCCCTGATCGCGCTCATCGGGATCAACCGGGGGCCGGACGGGCACTGGGCGACTCTCGGACTGGCATCCGACGAGGTGCCACCCCGGTCCGGCGCGACCGGGGAGCCCCGGCCGGGTGACGGCGCGACGTCGTCGTCCCTCCGCCTGGCGGCCGCACCCGAGGGGTGGGCCGCCCCCGACCGCCTGGGCGCGCGCTCCGGCGACCTGTTCGAGTACCGGCCGGACGGCGTGACGGCGGACATGGGCGAGGGGGCCCGCCTGCACGTGGAGATCACCGATCCCGTGGAGTGGCCGCACCGGGCCGTCGGCGGGA
>NZ_JAALDW010000161.1:0-5088 GCF_014145055.1 Dietzia sp. DQ11-38-2 | reverse complement strand
GACGATCGGCAGACGCAGCGCGCCGGGCGCCGCCTCCGGGACGACCGGCGACGCGGGCGGTACCGGGGTCAGGCGCTGGTAGGGCTCGCCCTGCGCGGGACGGGGGTCGGCCTCGCCCTTGTTGGGCCACAGCGACATGGCGCGTTCGGCCTGGGCGGTGATGCTCAGCGCCGGGTTGACGCCGAGGTTCGCGGAGATCGCGGAACCGTCGACGATATGCATGGTCGGGTAGTTCCAGACCCGGTGGTAAGGGTCCACCACGCCCGATTCCGGGGAGTCGGAGATCGCGCAGCCACCCAGGAAGTGCGCGGTCATCGGCATGTTGATGATGTCACCCCAGGTTCCACCGGCCACGCCGCCGATCTTCTCGGCGATCCGGCGGGTGGCCTCGTTGCCCTTGGGGATCCACGTCGGGTTGGGCTGGCCGTGGCCCTGTCTGCTGGAGACGTAGCGGAAAGGACCGAAGCGCTTCACGAAGGTCTGGAGCGAGTTGTCCAGGTTCTGCATGACGAGCACGATCACAGTCCGCTGGCTCCACCGGCGCTTGTTGACCAGCTTGAACAGTAGCGACGGTCGGCGACGCAGCTCGTTGGCGAGCGTGCGCCAGCGGGGGCCGTCGCCGTCACCGTCGGTCAGCAGGGTCTGGAGCACGGCGATGGCGTTGGAGCCCTTGCCGTACCGGACGGGTTCGACGTGGGTGTCGGAACCGGGATGGAACGACGACGTGATGGCCACGCCCTCGGAGAAGTCCCGTTCCGGCGTGTACCTGTCCCCCATCGCCCCGAGGATCGACTCCGAGTTGGTGCGGGTCAGCCTGCCCAACGCGTTCGACAGCCGTGGCAGTGCGCCCTCGTCCTTGGCGTAGTGCAACAGATGCTGGGTGCCCCACGTCCCGGCTGCCACCACCACGTGCGAGGCGGTCACCGTTGTGATGCGCTTGCCCCTCCGGGTCCAGGCGCCGGAGCGCTCGAGCGTCACCTCCCAGGTGCCGTCTCCGCGCTCGCGCAGTCCGCTGACCGTGGTCCGGTCCAGAACGCGGGCCCCGGCGCGCTCGGCCAGCCCGAGGTAGTTCTTGACCAGAGTGTTCTTGGCGCCGTGCCGGCAGCCCGTCATGCACTCGCCGCACTCGATGCAGGCCGTGCGGTCCGGGCCCACCCCACCGAAGAAGGGGTCCGGGACCGTCTCACCCGGCTTGCCCCGACCACCGGTCTTCTCGCCGAAGTAGACGCCGACCGGGGTGTACACGAAGGTGTCCTCCGCACCCATCTCCCTGGCGACCTCCTTGATGATCGTGTCGGAATGGGAATGCGTCGGGTTCGTGACCACACCGAGCATCCGGCGTCCCTGGTCGTAGAACGGGGAGAGTTCAGCGTCCCAGTCCGTGATGTGCGCCCACTGCGGGTCGTTGAAAAACGGGGCGTGCGGCTTGTAGAGGGTGTTGGCGTAGTTCAGGGAGCCGCCGCCCACGCCGGCACCCGCCATCACCATGACATCGCGCAGCAGGTGGACGCGCTGCACTCCGAACAGCCCCAGTTTCGGCGCCCAGACGTACTTGTTGAGACGCCACGACGTCTTGGGGAAGTCCGAGTCCTCGAAGCGACGACCCGCCTCGACCACCGTCACGCGGTAGCCCTTCTCGGTCAGACGCAGGGCCGTGACACTTCCGCCGAATCCGGACCCGATGACGAGGACGTCCGTGTCGGTACTGCCGGTGGGGGCGGTGGTGGTCGAGGGCGACGGCGCCGATGTCGTCATGGTGGATCTCCCTGGTGATCGAGGTGTGGGTCACAGTACCCGAGCACCACGAACCTACCCGACAGTAGTGCTCGATTTGTCCACCGCCTCAGGGACGAACGGACAGGTCCACCTTCTGGAACCCCTTCACGTCCGAGTAGCCGCACTTGGCCATGGCGCGGCGCAGGCCACCCATCAGGTTCCGCGTCCCGTCCGGGGCACTCGTGGGTCCCTCGAGCACCTCGGCCAGGGGGGACAGGGCCGTCTCGTCGTCGATCTCCGCGACATGCCCCCGGGGGACCTTGGGGTGGGCGGAGACGGCGTCCCAGTACACACCCCGCCCCGGGGACTCCAACGAGCCGGCCAAGAGCGGACCCAGGACTACGGCGTCAGCACCACAGGCCACCGCACGGGCGATGTCGCCTGAGGTGTAGATGTCACCGTCGGCCAGCACATGGACGTAGCGGCCACCCGTCTCGTCCAGGTAGTCGCGTCGCGCGGCCGCCGCGTCGGCGATCGCGGTGGCCATGTGCACCTCCATCCCGAGTACGGAGCCCGTCGTGGTGACCCCGTCGACGCCGCCGTAACCCACGATCACACCCGCCGCGCCTGTGCGCATGAGATGCAGGGCGGTCTTGTAGTCCACCACGCCGCCGGCGATCACCGGCACGTCGAGCCCGTGGATGAAGTCCTTCAGGTTCAGCGGTTCGTCCTCGCCGCTCACATGCTCGGCGGAGATGATCGTGCCCTGGACCACGAGCAGATCGATCCCGGCGCCGACCAGGCCGGGCGTGAGCTCGCGGGCGTGCTGCGGAGACACCCGGACCGCGACGGTCGCACCCTCGTCGCGGATCCGTCGCACCGCCGCCGCGAGCAGCTCCCGGTCGATCGGGGCGCGGTGCAGCTCCTGGAGTCGAGCCACCGCGCGGTGGCCGGTCACGTCCTCGAGGGCGATCTCGCGCAACTCGTCGATCGCCGCCTCAGGGTCCTCGTGCCGCGCCCACAGGCCCTCGCCGTTGAGCACCGCCAGGCCGCCCAGCCTCGAGAACTCCACCGCCGACTCGGGTGAGACCACCGCATCGGTCGGGTGGGTCATCACGGGCAGGTCCATCCGGTAGGCGTCGATCTGCCAGGACGTCGACACCTCCTTCGAACTGCGGGTGCGACGGGAGGGGACGATGTCCACCTCGCCGAGCCCGTACATCCGTCGGGCCTCGCGGCCCATTCCGATCTCCACGACGTTGCGCACGCGGCTTCAGTCCTTGACGTTGTAGTTGGGGGCCTCGACGGTCATCTGGATCGCGTGGGGGTGGCTCTCCTTGAGCCCCGCCGCCGTGATCTGGACGAACTGGGCGCGGTTCATGTCGGGAATGGTGGCCGATCCCGTGTACCCCATTCCCGCACGCAGCCCGCCGTTGAGCTGGTGCAGGACCTGCGCGACGTCGCCCCGGTACGGCACCCGTCCCTCGATGCCCTCGGGGACGAGCTTCTCCTCGGACAGCACGTCGTCCTGGAAGTAGCGGTCCTTGGAGAACGACTTCTCCTGTCCGGGCTTGCCCCGTCCGCGCATCGCGCCCACCGATCCCATCCCGCGGTAGACCTTGTACTGCTTACCGTCCACGAAGATCAGGTCGCCGGGGGACTCGGTGCAGCCCGCGAGCAGGGAGCCGAACATGCACGCCGACGCGCCGGCCGCGATCGCCTTGGCCACGTCGCCCGAGTACTGCATACCGCCGTCGGCGATCACGGGGACGCCTGCGGCATGGGCCGCCACGGAGGCCTCCAGGATCGCGGTGATCTGCGGCGCGCCCACCCCCGCCACGACACGGGTGGTGCAGATGGAACCGGGGCCGATGCCCACCTTGATGGCGTCCGCACCCGCGTCGATCATCGCCTGGGCGGCGCCCCGGGTGGCGAGGTTTCCGCCGATCACCTGGACCCGGTCGCCGAGCTCGCGCTTGACCCGGGCGACCATCTCGAGTGCATTGCGGTTGTGGGCGTGAGCGGTGTCGACGACGAGGACGTCCACGCCGGCCTCGGTCAGGGCGCCCGCGCGCTGCCAGGCGTCCTCGCCCGTCCCGATGGCCGCGGCCACCCGCAGTCGACCGTCCGAGTCCTTGGTGGCGTCAGGGTGCTTCTCGGTCTTGACGAAGTCCTTCACCGTGATGAGTCCGGTGAGACGACCGTCCCCGTCCACGATCGGCAGCTTCTCGATCTTGTGACGGCGCAGGAGCCCGAGCGCGGCCTCTGCCGTCACCCCCTCCCGCGCGACCACCAGCGGTGCGCGGGTCATGACCTCGTCCACCCGCCGCGACTTATCCACCTCGAACCGCATGTCACGGTTGGTGATGATGCCCACGAGCTCACCCCGCTCATCGGTCACCGGCAGGCCGGAGATCCGGTAGCGGGCGCACATCTCGTCGACCTCGGCGAGGGTGTTGGCGGGAGCACAGGTGACCGGGTCGGTGACCATGCCCGCCTCGGACCGCTTGACGGTGTCGACCTGGGCCGCCTGGTCGGCCACCGACAGATTGCGGTGCAGCACCCCGATCCCGCCCTGGCGGGCCATGGCGATGGCCATGCGTGCCTCGGTGACGGTGTCCATCGCGGACGACACCAGCGGCACCCGCAACGTGATGTCGCGGGTGAGTCGGGTGCTCGTGTCGACCTCGCTGGGGACCACCTCGGAAGCGGCCGGGAGCAGTAGCACGTCGTCGAAGGTCAGCCCCACCATGGCGACCTTGGTGGGATCGTCGCCGCCGGTGCGCACGGGGCCTCGCGACTCGCTCATCTGCCGTCCTCCTGGGGGTCGTCTCGGTCTGGAGTCCGAGGATAGTGCGTCCGGGGTCCCGGGCTCGAACCGTCGGCCCCGCCGGCTGGCGTCCACGGGTACGGTGAGGGGGTGAACGATCCCCTACGGCACGGCATGCCGCCCGACCCGTTCGCCGGCGATCCGGATGATCCGACGGCGGAACTGGCCGGGCTCGACCCCGCGGACGACGGCATCCCCTCGGGCCCGCTCGACGCGGAGGAGCGCCGCGCGATCGAGGAGGACCTGGCCGATCTCGCGGAGTTCCGCGAGCTCCTGGCACCCACCGGTGTCAAGGGCGTGGCCGTGCAGTGCGAGGACTGTGCGGAGGAACACTTCCACGAGTGGGACATGCTCCGCGCCAACCTCATGCAGCTCCTCGAGGACGGTTCGCTCCTGCCCCACGAGCCCGCGTTCGACCCGATCCCCGACGACTACGTGTCGTGGGACTACTGCCGCGGGTACGCCGACGCGGTGCGGGCGATCCGCCCGCGCCGGCTCCACTGGCGCCGCTGAGGGCCGGTTCGCGGCCCCGGCCTGGCGAG
>NZ_JAALDW010000160.1:0-1825 GCF_014145055.1 Dietzia sp. DQ11-38-2 | reverse complement strand
GGGGGTCGGGTCAGCGGCGGCCGGAGTGGTCATCGGGCATGCCGAGGGTGGGCGGCAACGGTTCGGAGAACAGCCAGGCGGACCACAGGGGCCGCAGATCCACGGGGGAGTGGTCCGCGGCCATGTGGAGGAAGTCGTCGGTGGTCGCGGTCTTTCCCGAGTACTTGACCACCCAGCCGCGGAGCAACCGGAAGAACTGCTCGTCGCCGATGGTCAGGCGCAGCGCGTGCAGGGCGAGCGCACCGCGCTTGTAGACGCGGTCGTCGAACATGTCCTTGGGGCCGGGATCGGACAGCAGCAGATCCTGGGGGGAGTTCTGCAGCTTGGAGTAGTAGCGCAGCGCGTGGCTGCCCGCGTCCGCGCCGCCGGAGAACTCCGTCCACAGCCACTCGGCGTAGCAGGCGAAGCCCTCGTGGAGCCAGATGTGCTTCCACTCGGCGGCGGTGACGGCGTTGCCGAACCACTGGTGGGCGAGTTCGTGGGCGATCAGCCGTTCGTCGTCCGTCCCCGCCTCGGCGGTGTTGCGGCCGAACGTGGACATTCCCATCGCCTCGAGAGGGATCTGCAGCTCGTCGTCGGTCACCACCACCTTGTACTCGCCGAAGGGGTACGGGCCGAACAGGTCGGTGAAGACGTCGATCATCTCGAGCTGGCGGGCGAACGCCACCCGGAAGTCCCGCTTGAGGTCCGCGGGAAGATAGGCGTGGACCGGCACCGAGCCGCCCGTCACCTCCAGGTGCTCGTACCGTCCCAGGTTGATGGTCACGAGGTAGGTGGAGGTGGGCTGCGGGAGGTCGAACTCCCACGTGGTGGTGCTGCCACTGCGCTTCTTGCCCACCAGCGACCCCGTCACGACGGCGCGGTACGGCGAGTCCGTGGTGAGACGGATCCGGAACGGGGCCTTGGACGAGGGGTGGTCGTCGCACGGGAACCAGCTGGCGGCCCCGTTGGGCTGGTTCGCCACCAGGACGCCGTCGGTCAGTTCCTCCCAACCGACCTCCCCCCAGGCGCCGCGGATGGGGCGCGGGTTGCCCGAGTACCGGATGGTGAGGGTGAACGCCGCGCCCACGGGGATCGGGTCGGTCGGGGTGACGCTGAGCTTGCCCCGCGGCCGGCCGTACCGGGCGACCCGGCCGCGGTCGAGCGAGACCTTGGAGACGTCGAGGTGGGGGGACAGGTCGAGCTGAACGGACTCGAGCGGTTCGGTGGCCGTGGCGGTGATCACGGCCTGACCGCGCAGGTTGTTGGAGCTCATCTTGTAGGTGAGGTCCAGTTCGTACCGGGTCACCCGGTAGCCGTGGTTCCCGGCGCTGGGCAGGTAGGGATCCACCGGATCGGCGCGCGACGAATCGCGGGGTGCGGCGATCTTGGCGATGAGGTCCTTCTTGACTGCCTTCAATTCCATGACCTGCGCGAGTGTAGTGGACCCGGGGGATCGCCACGGTCGCCGTCGCCGCCGGTGCCGCTGACGCCCGCCACCGCCGTCGGATCCGCGCTCTGCGGAAACTACTTGCCAACTAGGAAAGTAGTTTCCTAGTGTGGGGTCATCGGCCGGGCGAGTGCCCGGGGAAGTGTCGAGAAAGGTGAAGTCATGACCACGGAGAATCACACCACCGGCGCGGTCGATCGCGCCGAGGCCGCCAGGCTCCTCGCGGAGGCCGAGGGGCGCCCGCCGGTCAGCTCCACGCGCGACGCCCGGGTCTTCGCCTGGTTCACCGCGGTCATCGCGGTGGTGATGGGGGCCGGGACCATCGCGATCATGTTCTCCGACTGGGCGATGGTGCCGTACGCGGTGCTTCTGTTCGCCGTGATGGCCTGGCAGCGG
>NZ_JAALDW010000159.1:0-1763 GCF_014145055.1 Dietzia sp. DQ11-38-2 | reverse complement strand
ACCACCACCGACCACGTCGTCGTTCTGGATCGCCACCAGATCCCCGAGTCGCACCGAGACGACCTGGAGCGGCTCGTCGGGGACCTGGCCGAGGCCGGCGAGCGCCTCGCGATCGAACGCTCCGCTCTCCTTCCGGGGGCGCCCGTGAGCCCGGAGCCGGGCGCGGCCGCGCGCCACGTCGACGCGCGGGGTGCGGACTGGGCCCAGGTCTACCCCGAGTGGGGCCTCGCCGGGAACGCGGCGATCATCATCGGGCCGCGGGCGGTCACGGAGGGCGTCGACCTCCGTCGTCGATGCTTCCTGCACTCCTACAACGCCGACGAGGACCCGTCCGGGAGCGCGCTGGAGACGATCCTCACCGCGCCCGTGGTAGTCGCACAGTGGATCAATTGCCAGTACTACTTCTCCACCGTCGCCCCCCGGACCTTCGGCGCCGGCACCAAGACCACCCACAACGTCGTCGGCGGGATCGGTGTGGTCACCGGCCCCGGCGGCGACCTGCGAACCGGTCTGCCCTGGCAGTCCGTGGCGGTCGGTGATCACCTCGCGCATGAACCCATGCGTTTACTGGTCCTCGTCCACGCACCGCGCGAGCGCATAGACGCGATCCTGGCCCGTAACCCCGGGGTTCGGGACCTCGTCGACAACCACTGGATCACCCTGCTGGCCCGGAACGACCAGTCCCCCCGATGGCACCACCGCACCCGCGGTGGATGGACCCCGTATCCCACCGAGATCGGAGAATGACCATGACCCGAGCCAACCTCACCAGGATGACCAAGATCGAAGTGATCGTCCCGGGATCCGACGCCCCCGACGTGCGACGACTCATCGAGCATTCCGGCGCGACCGGTTTCACCACCATTTCCGGGGTGTCCGGGCTGGGCCACCACGGATACCGGGAGGGCGGACTGCTGTTCAACGAGCAGGAGACCCTCGCCCTGCTCATCACCGTCATCCCTGATCACCGTGTCGATGCGCTGCTCGTCGGACTGCGGTCCCTGCTCGACGAGGCCTCGGGGGTCATGTTCGTCACCGACACCTACGTCAGCCGCCCGGACTACTTCACCTGACGTCCGCGCTCCGGTCCAACCGCGTCACCACCCCCCGGTCGCCGTCCACCCGGACGAGGTCACCGGTCCGCAGCGTCTGCGTGGCGACCAGTGTGTTGACCACGCAGGGCAGCCCGTACTCGCGCGCCACCACGGCCCCGTGGGAGACCGAACTGCCGATGTCGGTGACCAGCGCGGCGATCACCGTGAAGTAGGGAGTCCAGCCCACATCCGTGACGGGTGCGACCAGGATCTCGCCCGACCGCACCTCGCGGGCGTCCAAGATGGACCTGGCCACGCGCACCACGCCCTCCACCGATCCGCGGCTCGCGGGTCGCCCGATGATCTCCCCGCCCGCGGCCTCACGCGGGGGCCGGGCGATCAGCGGGACCGGGCGACCGACCGACACGTCGGGGAACTCCAGCACGTCCTGGAACGCCAGTGCCTCCCGGCGCGCGAGGGCGCTCTGGACGAGATCGCCGATCTCCCCCGGCCCGACGATCCGGCCCAGCTCCGCACGGTCGAAGAAGAACACCAGGTCCGCGTCGGGCAGTCGTCCGGCGGCGGCCAGGACCTCGCCGAGGTGGCGGTACCCCCGCTTGAGCGCGTGCGCCATCAGCGCCATCGCGGACTTGGTCTCCTCGCGCCCACGCGCGCCCTCCTGCGCGAACCGGGAGAGCAGGCGGATGACGGGCGAGACGGACCCGTGGA
>NZ_JAALDW010000158.1:772-1460 GCF_014145055.1 Dietzia sp. DQ11-38-2 | reverse complement strand
GGCGGCACCAGCGGCTCCCGGTCGCCGGTGCCCGACGCGCACGCGAGGCTGTTCGGTGTCTACCTGCCCATCGAGGGACTCGACTCGGATCCGAGCTGGGACGAGGCGGTCGAGGTGGGCGGGCGACCGCGGGCCCCGTACGACCCGGTCCTCACCGCCCTGCAGAGGATCGGCACCGTGAGGCTCCGCGCCCGGCAGGTGAGGGCGGAACAGGAGGCCTCGGTCGCCGGGGTCACGTTCCGGGTCACCGGCCAGGAGCGGCCCCACGCGTTCCCGATGGACTTCGTCCCACGGATCCTCACCGCAGAGGTATGGGAGAGGCTCGCCGCGGGCATCGAGCAGCGCGCCCGAGCCCTCGACGCGTTCCTCGATGACGTCTACGGCGAGCAGGAGTTCGTGGCGGCCGGGCACCTCACCCCCGAGGCCCTGGACCGCGCGCCGGGGTTCCGGACCGGCACCGGGCAGGCACCGGGGGCGGGCCGGGTCCGGGCCCACATCTGCGGGATCGACCTGGTGTGCGCTGACGACGGTCGGTGGTTGGTGCTCGAGGACAACGTCCGCGTCCCCTCGGGCATCGCCTTCTCCACCGCCCACCGCGAGATGACGGCGACCCTGTTCGGAGATCTCGTGGACGAGTTCGATCTCCACTCGCCCGACCAGGCGTTCCCCATGATCCGCGACACCCTGC
>NZ_JAALDW010000158.1:0-753 GCF_014145055.1 Dietzia sp. DQ11-38-2 | reverse complement strand
CGCGGCTCCACCGGCGGCGGGTGACACCCCGAACATGGTGGTGATGTCGTCCGGTCCCGCGGACTCGGCGTGGTTCGAGCACCGCCTCATCGCCGACCGGACCGGACTGCCCCTCGTCACTCCCGACGAGGTGGTCTTCCGCGACGGGATCCTGCACCGCAGGGCCGGGGACGAGCTGGTCAGGGTCGACGTGGTGTACGCGCGGATCGACGAGGACATGCTGCTCAGCTCTCCGGGGCTCGACGGCGAGCCGCTCCGGGACGGTCTGCTGGACGCCCTGGCCGGAGGACGGTTGACGCTGGCCAACGCCCTCGGGAACGGGGTGGCGGACGACAAGGCCGTCTACGCTTCGGTTCCCGCGATGATCGACTTCTACCTGGGCGAAACCCCGATCCTCGACCAGGTCCCGACCTATCTGTGTGCGGACCGCACCCAGCGCGACCTGGTGCTGGAACGGTTGGGCGAGCTGGTGGTCAAACCGATCGACGGGTACGGGGGGCTGGGGATCACCATCGGGCCCGAGTGCTCCGAGGCGGAACTGGCCGCACGGCGCGAAGAGCTGCTCACCCGACCCGAGGGGTTCATCGCCCAGGAGGTGGTGGCCCTGTCCACGCTTCCGACCTTCGACGGCACCCACATGCAGCGGAGGCACGTCGACCTGCGTGCGTTCGCCCACCTGAGGCGCGAGGGGGGCCGGACGACGGCGCACGCGGTCCCGGCCGGCCTCACCCGGGTGGCGCCCGCCGGGTCGTT
>NZ_JAALDW010000157.1:0-5748 GCF_014145055.1 Dietzia sp. DQ11-38-2 | reverse complement strand
CGTGCCACCGTCGGTGGGGTGGCCGGTGGCACCGACGCAGGACCTCGCGCCACCCACCGGTGGGAGGACCTGGGCGACGACGAACGTCGTCGGGAGACCGGAGCCCGCGCGGTCCTGAAGGCGGGCGGGGTGGTGGACGTACCGGACGGCCTGGTGTGCCCCTTCGGGCCCTCGGCGCTGGAGGCCTCGGAGTGGACCCCGGCGGGTGGCGCCGGAGTGCATATGAGCCGGGAGTCGCCGGACCGTTTGATCCTCACCTCCCGCCCGCTCGCCCCGACCGGCCATCGGAGAGGAGAGCCGCAGTGAGCGCCTCGGGATTCGACTATCGGGCCGTGCCACGGCTGGTGCGCCCCCACCTCGGCGGGTCCCGCCGCCTGCTCGCGGCCGCGGTGTCGCTCGCCGTGGTGTCCGCCTTCGCTGAGCTCGCGGTGCCCTACGCCGTCTACCGTCTGCTCGTGCACGTGGTGGTGGGCCACGGGGGGATGGCGGTGCCCCAGGCGGTCGCTCTCGCCGCTGCGGGGGTCGTCGTCACCTATCTCACCTTCGGTGCCGCGACCGCGCTGGCGCACCGTGCCGCCTTCGAGGTGATCGCGCGGATCCGCATCGCCCTCGGAGAAGCGTGGTCCGTGGCGGAGTTGTCCGACCTGTCGGACCGTCACACCGCCTCCGCCCGTTCTGCCGCGGGGGAGGAGGTCGAGCGTCTCGAGGGGATCCTGGCCCACGGCGTCCCGGAGTTCGCGGCCAGTGTGACGGTGTGGCTCGCCATGACGGTGTGGCTCCTGGGTGAGGACTGGCGGTTGGCCCTGGCGTGCGCGGCGGTGGCCCCGCTGGCCTTCTGGACGATGCGGCGGGCGATGCGGTCCAACGCCCACCGGATGGGCGAGTTCGTCGAGGCCAACGCGGCGATGGGTCGGGCGATGATGGACCAGCTCACCGCCCTCGCGGAGATCAGGGTCTTCGGCGCGCGGACGTCGGGGTCGACGGCGGTGTCCGCGATCCAACGCACCGCGCGCCTCCAGTCCGCGTGGGGAGCGGCGTTCCTCCGCTGGGGTGCCTGGTTCTCGCCTCTGGTCACCGCCACCCCGGCGGTCGTCGCGGTGCTCGGGGCCTGGTTGCTCGCTGCCGGGAGGCTCAAGGTGGACACGTTCCTGCTGTTCGTGGTCCTGGCCCCGGCCTACACGGTTCCGCTCGTCACACTCTTCTACCGGATGCACTCTCTTCCCCTCGCGGCGGCGAGCGCCCGAGCGGTCGAGGAGCAGCTCGACCTGGCCCCGCGTGAGCCGACGACGGTGACCGGCCGGGAGCCGAGGGATCGCACCCTGGTCGTCGACGGCCTCGACTTCGGTCACCGGGGGCGCGAGAGCACGCTCCGACGCGTCTCGTTTCGGGTCCCGGAGGGTACGACGGTCGCCCTCGTGGGGGAGTCCGGATCGGGCAAGACGACCCTGTTGGAGGTGATCGCCGGGGTGAAGAGACCACCCGTCGGTGAGATCATGCTCGGTGGCGTGCCCACCGCCGACCTACTGGGCGTCCCCGGCCGCCGTTGGGTGAGCCTGGCCGCTCAGAATCCCCTGCTGTTCGCCGGCTCGATCGGGGAGAACCTCCGGATGGGGGCGCCCGACGCCCCCGACGGTCTCCTGCTCGACGCGCTGAATGTCGTCGGTCTCCTCTGGGAGCTCGGGGACCCGGTCCTCGATCGGCGTCTCGGCGAGGCGGGTTCGGGTCTGTCCGGGGGGCAGCGGCAGCGACTCGCGCTCGCGCGGGCCCTCGTCGTCAACGCCTGGCTGGTCCTGATGGACGAGCCGACCGCCTCGGTCGACCCGCTCACCGAGGACGATTTGTGGGAGTCGATCTCGCGGTGGTGCCGGGGAAGGACGCTCGTGATGGCGACCCACCGGATCGCGCTGGCCCGCCGGGCGGATCACATCGTGGTGCTCGACCGGGGCGCGATCGCCGAGCAGGGCACTCACGACGAACTGCTCGACCGCGGCGGGCTCTATGCCGAGTTGACCGAGGCCGAGTCGCGGGCGGGGGCGGGGATCCGATGAGCGGAGTGGGCACGATGTGGCGGATCGCCGGGGCCGAACGGGTCCGCGTCCTGCGCGGGGTGGGCTGGCGGATCGTCCAGTCCCTGCTCGGCGGGCTGCTCTACGGGGTGCTGATCACCCTCGTCGTCGACCTGGCCCGCGGTGGGCAGGTCGACAGGAACCGGGCCGTTCAGGTGACCGTGGTGGCCGTGGCAACGCTCATCGGACAACTGCTCGCCTCGTATCTGGCCGCCAGGGATTCCTGGTTGGCCTCCTACCAGGTGTCCGCTCATGTCCGCGAGTGGGTGCTCGAGCACCTGCTCCGCGTGCCCGTCCCGACGGCCACCGGTCGCCGCCGCGGGGAGATCCAGGCCCTGCTCACGGGTGACATGCAGCAGATCGAGGACTTCCTGTCCGAAGGGCTGCCCAAGCTGGGACAGGCTCTCGGGCTGCCGGTCTTCGTCGTGGTGGCCGCGGCCGTCTACGACCCGGTCGTCGCTCTCGTGCTCGCCGGCGCCGTCCTCGCGGCGATCCCGGCGACCGTGTGGGCGGGGACCCGGACGACCGCCGCCGCCCGGGAGCGGACCACCCTGCAGGCCGAGTCCTCGGCGCGGTTCGTCGACGTGCTCACCGGGATCACCGTGTGGAGGGTCCTCGCGGCGCCGGGGCGGATCGCCGACGTCCTGCGCGCAACGGCGCTTGACCTGCGCGACTCCTCGGTGCGGATGCTCGGCAGGCTGATCCCCCCGCTGATGCTGGCCTCGGCTGTCCTCATGGCCGGCGTCCCGGTGCTGATGGCGGTGGTGGCCGGCCGCGGAACGGAGATCGCCGTGGGGTTCCTCCTCGTGGCGATCGCCGTCTACCGGCCTCTGGTGGCCGCGCTGTCGGTGGGGGAGCAGTGGCACGTGACCCGCTCGGCCCTGGAGCGGCTGCGATCGGTGGCCGAGATCCCGCAGCTTCCCGATCCGGCGGAGCCCCGGACACCACGAGGTGTCGAGGTGCGGTTCGACGACGTGGGATACGACTACCCGGACGGCACCCCGGCGCTCCGGGGGATCGATCTGGAACTCCCCGAGAAGGGGATGGTCGCCGTGGTCGGCCACTCGGGCAGCGGGAAGTCCTCGCTCGGTGGCCTGCTCTCACGCCTCGACGATCCCGCCGCCGGGTCGGTGAGGATCGGCGGAGTGGACGTCCGCGAGATCGCCCCGGACACCCTCGCGGCCACGGTGACCCAGGTGTTCCAGCACACCCATCTGGTGCCGGGGACGGTGGCCGAGAACATCGCGCTCGGCCGCCCCGACGCCGACCGTGCCGACATCGTCGACGCGGCCACGCGCGCGCAGCTCCACGCCGCGATCAGCGACCTGCCCCACGGATACGACACGCGTCTGGGGGAGGACGGAGCCGGGCTGTCCGGGGGACAGCGGCAGCGCGTGGCCATCGCCCGGGCCCTGCTCGTGGATGCACCGGTCGTAGTGCTGGACGAGCCCACCTCGGCCCTGGACACCCGGACCGAGAGCGAGGTCTCGGAGGGGATCGCTGAGTTGGCCCGCGGACGATCCGTCCTGCTCATCGCACATCGCCTCGGCACGGTCACCCGAGCCGACGAGATCGTCGTCCTGGAGCAGGGGCGGGTGATCGAGCGCGGTACCCATGCGCAGCTGCTGAGCACGGACGGACGGTATCGACGGATGTGGGACCGGGCCGAACCGGCCGGTGATCCCGCCCAGAAGAGCCCCGCCCAGAGGAGTCCCGCCCGGAACGGGTCCCGCGCCCGGTCGACAGCCGGGACGGATGAGAGGAGCAGACGATGACGAAGTCCCATCACCCGGAGAACCCGCCTCGCCCGAACCCCGGCGACCGACCGCAGAACGCTTTCACGCTGATGTACTGCGGCACGTGCGGCGGGGAGAGGGAGTCCGCGCTGCTCTCGGCCCTGAGCCGGGCGGTGGGCCGCTCTGCCCACGGAGTGCTGGCGCGCGCCACCTGCCTCTTCGGCGGCAGGTGTGGGGCCGCACGGGAGTCGAACGCGGACGGCCCCGTCGTCCTAGTGCAACGGTGCCATCGCGTCACCCGCGAGCCCCGAGGACACGTGGTGACGATCGGGCCCGTGCGGACCACCCCGGAGGTCAACGGACTCATCCGGTGGCTCGAGACCTCCGAACTCACGGTGAACGAACTCCCGCTGCCCCTGCGCCGGGCGCACTACGAGCGGGTGGCGTCGGGGGACTGATCGGGTAGGTCGCCCACCGGGTGACGTGAGTCGTCCGGCGTCGTGCGATCGACGCGGGTGACGGCTCGGTCGCCGTGCGGCCCGAACAGGTGCAGGATCTCCACCGCGGTGTCATCGGCCGGGCCGAACCAGTGCGGGATGCGGGGATCGAACTCGGCGGTCTCCCCGGGGCCGAGGAGGTGCTCGTCGGTGTCGAGCAGCAGGCGAAGGGTGCCGGCGAGCACGTAGAGCCAGGCGTGGCCAGGGTGGGACGTCAGGGTGGGTTCGCGGGGACCGACGATGTGCTTGAAGACCTGAACCCGTCCGGGGTAGCGGGTCAGAGGCACGATCACGCCACCGCCGGTGTGCTGGTGGGGTTCGAGGTGCAGCCGGGGGTCGCGGGTGGCGGGCGCGGCAATGAGTCGGTCGAGCGCCACCCGGTGAGCCCGAGCGAGCGGGATGAGCAGGTCCAGGGTCGGTTGTCGGTGGCCGGTCTCGAGTCGGGACAGGGCGCTGACCGACAGGCCGGTCTGCTCCGCCAGCTCGCCCAGCGTGAGTCCGCGGCTGGTCCTGAGGGCACGCAGACGGGGTCCGATCGCCTCGATGATCCTCGACACCTCCGCGTGCACCTCCTCATCTTTGCAGATTCCGCAAAAGTCCTGGGAGCACCGGGCAGGGACCCGCGAGCATTGACCGCGAACGATCTCCCCTGTGGAAAGGCTGGTGTCCGCGTGATCCAGACGTCTGTCCCCGCTCCCGTTGCACCGAGTCGCCGCCGGTGGGCGGTGGTGGCGGTGTGCGGCTTCGCGCTGTTCCTGGTGGGAGTGGACACCACGATCGTGACCATCGGACTGGGAGAGATCGGCGGGGCTCTCGGCGTGGGAGCTGACCGGTTGTCGTGGGTGGTGGACGCCTACACGGTGGTGTTTGCGGCTCTGCTGATCACCTCGGGCGCCCTGGCAGACCGCGTCGGCCGCCGCCGGGTGTTCACGACCGGTCTGGTGGTGTTCGGAATCGCCTCGTTGGCGTGTGCGTCCGCGCCGACCCTCGGCGTCCTCATCACCGCGCGGGCCGTCCAGGGCGTCGGCGCCTCCATGCTGACCCCGGTCGCGCTGGCGATCGTCGTGAACGTGATGACCGACCCGCGCGAGCGGGCCACGGCGATCGGTATCTGGGGAGCGATCTTCGGGCTCAGCATGGCGGCCGGCCCTGTCACGGGTGGGGTCTTGATCTCCTCGTTCGACTGGCGTGCGGTGTTCTGGATCAACGTCCCCGTCGTGCTGCTCGCCCTCGTGCTGGTGGCGCTCGTGGTCCCCGAATCGCGCGGGCAGCACATCCGACGGATCGACGCGCCCGGGCAGGCCTTGCTCATCGTGCTTCTCGTCGTGGCCGTGGGCCTGCTGATCGAGGGGCCACGAACCGGCTGGACCGCCTCGGCTGCGCTCGTCGGCTACGGCGTGCTGGCGGTGACCCTCGCCGCGTTCATCGCGATCGAGTCCGGTCGCCGCG
>NZ_JAALDW010000156.1:0-2567 GCF_014145055.1 Dietzia sp. DQ11-38-2 | reverse complement strand
GGCTCCTCACGGGCGCCCCCGGCGGCGAGGTGGTGGTCCGCGACCCCGACGGGGCCGAGCGGCATCGCGTCGGTGGTCTGACGTCGGTCGATCGGATCAGCGTGGCCCGGGACGGTTCGGTCACGGCGTTCAGCCGACCGGACACCGTCATCGCCAGCATCGATCTGGACGAATCCGGGGCCGGGCCGCTCCTGCGCGCCGGCAGAGGAGCCGGGATGCTCGGTGAGTACGGGGATGTCACCATCGTCGCCAGCGACACCGTGGGGGACACACTGCTGGTCTACTCGACCTCGCCGATCCGGCTCCATCAGCAGTTCCCGGTCGCGGCCGCGCCCTGGGCGGTCGCCGGGGACCCCACCCGGGACGTCGTCTGGGTCACCTCCACCGGGACCAACACCGTCCAGGCGTACGATCTCGGCGACGGCACGGGGGTACGGCGGGCCGAGATCGCGACGGTGCGCCAACCCGATTCCCTGGTGGTCACCGCTTCCGGGACGGTGGTCGTCGGATCCGCCGACGGTGCGGGACTGCACCTGATGCGGCCAGAGCTCCCGGAGCCGTCGAGCTGATCGACGCACCACCCACGCCCCATCGAGGAGGACCGTGTACTCGCTGATGAAGAGTGTGCTGTTCCGCTTTCCCGCGGAACGGATCCACCACCTGGTCTTCGGCTTTCTCAAGCTGTTGACCCTGGTACCACCGCTGGGTTCGCTCGTGCGCCGGGTCCTCGGTGTCCGGGATCCGATCCTGGCCCAGGATGTCCTGGGGCGCCGGTTCCCCGGGCCGCTCGGCCTCGCCGCCGGTTTCGACAAGAACGCCGCGGCCGTCGACTCGTGGGGTGCGATCGGGTTCGGGTTCAGCGAGGTCGGCACGGTCACCGCGTCACCCCAGCCCGGGAATCCGGCGCCCCGTCTGTTCCGGCTGCCGGAGGACCGGGCGATCCTCAACCGGATGGGCTTCAACAATCACGGCGCGGGCAACGCGGCCAACAATCTGCGCAGGCGCCGGAGCAGCGACCCCGTGGGGATCAACATCGGTAAGACCAAGGTGGTGCCCCCGGAGGACGCGGTCCGCGACTACGTGGCGTCCGCCAGCGTGCTCACCGGGCTGGCCGACTACATGGTGGTCAACGTCAGCTCCCCCAACACCCCCGGCCTCAGGGATCTCCAGGCGGTCGACTCACTCCGCCCCATCCTCACCGCGGTCCGTGACGTGGCGACGATCCCCGTGTTGGTCAAGATCGCGCCCGACCTGGACGACGACGACATCGACGCGGTCACGGACCTCGTCATGGAGCTGGGCCTCGCGGGCATCGTCGCCACCAACACCACCATCTCCCGGGACGGGCTCAGGACACCGGCTGCCGTCGTGGAGGCGATGGGTGCGGGAGGGATCTCGGGGGCGCCCGTCGCGGCCCGGTCCCGCCAGGTGCTCGCCCGGATCCACGAGCGGGCCGGCGATCGGATCGTCCTCATCTCGGTGGGCGGCGTCGAGACCCCGGAGGACGTGTGGGACCGCATCACCCACGGTGCTCATCTGGTCCAGACGTACACCGGTTTCGTGTTCACCGGACCCGATCTCATCCGTGGGACCAACAAGCTCGTCGCCCGACGGCTCCGGCAGGGCGGGTTCGCCTCCCTGGCGGAGGCCGTGGGTTCGGCGGTCAGCTGACCCCTACTGCTCGAAGAGCGCCGTGACGGTCCCGCGGGCCAGGCCCTGCCCGAAGAGGTTGAACCCCACGAAGGCGCAGGAGGCGTCCTCTCCGAGTTCGATCTCGTCGCCGACGGCGTGAACGGCGAGGATGTATCGGTGCGGACCGTGCCCCTCCGGTGGGGCCGCTCCCACGAATCCCTTGAACCCGGCGTCGTTGCGGACCACGACGGACCCCTCCGGGAGGCCCGAGGTGTCGTCGCCGGTGCACGCCCCCTCCGGTAGCGAGGTCACGTCGGCGGGGATGTTGGCCACCGACCAGTGCCAGAACCCCGAGGCGGTCGGCGCGTCGGGGTCGAACACGGTCACCACGTAGGTCCGGGTCCCCTCCGGCCCGGCACTCCAGCTCACCTGAGGCGACTTGTCCTCGCCGCCTTCGACTCCCATCTTCCCGCCGAGCTGCCCGGACGAGAGGGTGGAGCCCTCGACGAAGGATTCGCTCGTCACCTCGAGGGCGGGGAGGTCCGGAAGTGCGTCGTAGGGGTTCGGCACGCGGAAGTCGGTCATCGTCATCCTCCTGGGTCGGACGGTGCGGGGAGGTGTCCCCGGCCGGTCTCGTCCTTGTCTACCAGCGATGACCGGACGGCGTCGGGTGGGAGCGGGGTCCGATTTGTCCCACGGTTCGCGCATCGGCTAGTGTCATTCCTCGCACGACCAAGCCGGGGAAGATCCGGTGCAGGTCACCAGTGTGCGAGCGCGAGTGGCGGAATGGCAGACGCGCTAGCTTGAGGTGCTAGTGTCCTATTAACGGACGTGGGGGTTCAAGTCCCCCCTCGCGCACACTGTGTCGAGACAGTAGAAGTGGCCCCGGATCCGTGAGGACCCGGGGCCCACTTAGTAGTGCCCCATAGAGTGGT
>NZ_JAALDW010000015.1:0-1380 GCF_014145055.1 Dietzia sp. DQ11-38-2 | reverse complement strand
ACGGATGTAGAGCGGCCACCGCGTGATCTTTCGAGTCAACCGTCTAAAGAATCCTCGAGGAGTCATCGCGATGACCGCACCCCATATTGTCGACCCTGCAGGCCTGCTTGGCCAAGCCCTATCTGACGCGTCGCCGGATCTGATGCGCGAGCTGCTGCAGACCATGATCAACGCACTGCTCTCCGCCGATGCCGACGCTGTGTGCGGCGCCGAGTGGAACGCCCGCTCGGCTGAGCGCACCAACCACCGCAATGGCTACCGCCACCGGCCCCTGGATACGCGGGTCGGCACCGTCGACGTCGCCGTCCCGAAGTTGCGCTCGGGCAGCTACTTCCCCGAGTGGCTGCTCGAGCGCCGCAAGCGGGCCGAGTCCGCGCTGATCACCGTCGTAGCCGACTGCTATCTGGCCGGGGTGTCTACCCGCCGGATGGACAAGCTGGTCAAGACCCTGGGTATCGACTCGCTGTCCAAGTCGCAGGTCTCACGCATGGCCCAGGACCTGGACGAGCAGGTCGCGGCGTTCCGGCACCGCCGCCTGGACGAGGCCGGGCCGTTCACCTTCGTCACCGCCGACGCGTTGACGATCAAGGTCCGCGAGAACAAGCAGGTCGTCAAGGCTTCCGTGCTGCTGGCCACCGGCGTCAACGGCGACGGCCACCGCGAGGTACTGGGCATACAGGTCGCCACCAGTGAGACCACGGCCTCGTGGAACACCTTCTTCGCCGACCTGGTTGCCCGCGGCCTGGGCGGGGTGCGGCTGGTGACCTCCGATGCCCACGCCGGGCTGGTCGGGGCGATTGCGGCGAACCTGCCGGGAGCCGCGTGGCAACGCTGCCGCACCCACTACTCGGCGAACCTCATGGCGGTGTGCCCCAAGTCCATGTGGCCGGCCGTGAAGGCGATGCTGCACAGCGTGTACGACCAGCCCAACGACACCGCGGTGCACGAGCAGTTCGACCGGCTCCTCGAGTACACCGAAGGCAGACTGCCCGACGTGGCTGAGCACCTCGGCGACGCCCGCGAGGACCTGCTCGCCTTCACCGTGTTCCCCGACGACGTGTGGCGACAGATCTGGTCCAACAACCCCACCGAGCGGCTCAACCGAGAGATCCGCCGCCGCACCGACGTCGTGGGCATCTTCCCCAACCGAGATGCCATCGTCCGCCTCATCGGCGCCGTCCTTGCCGAGCAGACCGACGAATGGGCCGAAGGACGCCGATACCTCGGACTCGAAGTCCTGGGCCGCTGCCGACTCACCCTGACCACCGACACCGACACCAGCTCGCAGACGGAGGTGACCACTGATGCACTGATGCAACTACCCGCCTGATCACCAACGAAGGATCACAATTCAGTTACACCACTTCTAGGGGCTTGACC
>NZ_JAALDW010000155.1:0-15074 GCF_014145055.1 Dietzia sp. DQ11-38-2 | reverse complement strand
CCCGCGTCGGGCCTCTGGTCGGGCGACACGTCCCCGTGGTGGTCCTGCTCGGCGCCGGAGCCGACCCCGGCGCGGGTCGGCCCGGTGTGGCCGGCCAGGCGACGACGTGCCGGTTGGCCCCCGGACTTCGGGGTCCTCTTGATGGGTGGCATCAGCCGTTCCCGTCCTTTCTCATCGACCGGCGGAGGTGTCTCATCGGCCGGCGGAGGTGGTCGGCGCGGTGGTCGTCCCCTCCTGCGCCCCGGAGTCGGCCGAGTCCTCCTCGGCGGAGTCGTCTCCGGTGGCGTCCTCGTCACCGGCGTCGGGCACCTCGAGTCCCTGCACCGACTGGCTGGACGACCCGACCGGCACCGTCACACCCACCTGGTTGACCGCATTGGCCTTCCACTCGTCGTCGACCCGGGTCAGGTCCACCCGCATCGCCTGACGACCGGTGATGTCCTCCTGGCCCTCACGCTCCGAATGGGCGGTGAAGACCACCAGGACGGCGGCGGTCCCCTCGTCCAGGTCCAGTTCCTCCACAGCGGTGTGCGAGACGGTTGCCGTGGTGACCGCCTTCTGTTCGATCACCCGGGTACGCACATCCTCCGACCACTGCTCCTGCTCCACGAGGAAGTCCCCCGTCGAGGCCTCCGCGAGCATCCGGAGCGAGTCGTCGACGTTCCGGTGATCGAAGCTGAACGCGTTGATGATCACCTGCGAGGCCACCTCGGAGACGGCGTCCCGCTCGGTCGCGACGTTCTGCGCGGACCGGGCCTCGGCGTAGCGGACCCCGGACACGGCCAGGGTCGCCAGGCCCGCGACGAGGACGAGCACCGAGACGACCACCAGCCACGTCGGGACGCTCCGCACCTCCCCGACGCCGTCGGTGCGGCCGTCCGCGCGACCATCGGTGTTCTGCGCACTCATGGGCGTGACGCTACCGGAACCCCCGGGCACCGGGCCGCCGCCCGGTCCCGCGGTCACCGGGGGATCAGTCCCTGGAGCACCGCGAGCTGCTCGGCGGCCACGGACAGGTTGAGCCGGTCGGGGTCGACCTTGGGCTTGGTGTCCCAGGGCTGGGGCACCTCCGGGCTCGCGTACTCGACGCGATCCGCACCGCGGACCGCGGTGGGGCTGCCGAAGGGCACGGTGCAGCGCGCCTCGTAGTTGGGCGGGAAGTTCTGTTCCTGGGGGTCGAACGACGGGTCCTGCGCCTTGATCTCGTTGATGATGTCCCACGTGCCCTCGTAACCCTGGGTGCACGGGGTGGGGTTGTCCATCTCCAGGACCAGACCGAAGTGGATGGTGCCGTCTCCCGGGGCCACCGACAGGCCTCCGGCGCTCAGGGCGGGCAGCAGCTGGAGCAACACGACGAAGGACGGGGCGAGCGGGTCGACCGTCTTCATGGTGGTCGACAGGTTGCCGAAGGTCCGCGTGAGCGGCTCACCCGAGTTCTCCACGAGGAACCGCATCTCGTCCGCGAACTCCGGCCCGGTGTCGATGAGCCTCTCGAGATCCGAGTCGGAGTCACGCAGCGCCTCGGTGACGGTCCGCAGGTCGCGGGAGAAGCTGACGATCTCCGTGGACTGGTCGGCCTGCGTGTCGAGCACCGTGGCGCCGTCCCGGATGAGGGTCTGGAGCTGGGGCATCGTGCGGATACCGGAATCCGCGATGCGGATCAGTGAATCCGAGAGGCGCTGCAGCTGCGGCCCCCGGCCCTGGAACGCCCTGCCGAGTTCGTCGACGGTCACCTCGAGGTCGTCGAGCGGGACCGACCGTGACAGCTCGTCGACCGACGCCAGCAGGTCCTCCACGCGGACCGGCAGCGCCTCGGTACCGGCGGAGATCACGTCCCCGTCCTCGAGGTAGGGCTCCGAGAACGTGTTGGGCCGCAGGTCGACGTACTGCTCGCCGATCGCCGAACGGTTTGCCACCACGGCCACGGTGTCCGCGGGGACCTCGGGGGCGCTGGAGTCCATGTCCAGCTCGACCCGCACCCCGTCGTCCGTCAGCGTGAGCTCGCCGACCCGTCCGACCGGGGTACCCCGGTAGTTGACGGCGGCGTTGGTGAAGACCCCGCCGGTGTCGGGCAGGTCCAGGTACACCTTGTACTGGCCGATGCCGAACAGCGAGGGCAGACGGACATAGTTGGCGCCCACGTAACTGATGCCCAGGGCGGCGATGAGGCCGAAGACGATGAGCTGGGTTCTCAGCGTTCTGCTCATTGGTATCCGGGCTCCCCTGGTTCTGGAAGGTACGTCTCGGAGAACTCCGAGGTACCCGGTGCGGGCCTGGGCACGACCGCCCGGTCCATGATCGGCGGGACCGGTAGCAGTGGCAGGACGATGGTGGTGCGGCGATCAGGACCGTTACCGCCGACCCAGGGGTTACCCGGGTCCACGTTGTACGGCCCCCTGGTCGTGGTGGGCCGGACGGGAACGGGGTCGCCCTGGTTGGCACCGAGGTTGCGCAACGTCTCGGAGATCGTGGCGTCGACCGAGAGGAAGACGTTGGCCGACCCGCCGACGGTCGACGTGATGGAGGCGTCCGGGAACGGGAAGGTGGGGACGAAGCCGGTCAGGTCGATGAGCTCGGGCGTGGACTCCCCCAGATACTGGAGTACCGGCCTCAACGCCCTCAGGTCGGCGATGAGGTCCTCCCTGCTGGTCAGCAGGATGTCCGATCCCACCTCGCCCAGCGCATCGACGCGGCGCAGCATCTCCACGAACTGGGGACGCTGCTCCTCGAGCACCGCGACGCCGGCCGGCAGCTCGTCGAGGGCCGCCTGGATCTGCTGCCGCTGGTCGTTCGCCCGTGCCGTCATGAGGTTGACGCCCTCGAGCGCGGCGGTGATGCTGTCGCGCTGCCGGTTGAGCCCGGCGATGAGCTCGTCCGCGGAGCGCAGCGTCTGGGTGAGCCCCTCCTCGCGACCGTCGGTCAGTGAGCGCAGCTCGGCCACGATGGGCTGGATCTGGTCCACTCCCCCGCCGTTGAGCAACAGTGAGAGCGCGCCGAGCACCTGCTCGATGTCGGTGGCGGTCCGCGTGTCGGAGGTCCGGATCACCGCGCCGTCGGTCAGTTGCCCGGACGGTTCCTCGTCCTCGGGAGGGGTGAGTTGGACGAACTTCTCCCCCAGCAGGTTGGTCTGCTGGATCGAGGCCTCGACGTTGGCGGGCAGTCCGAGATCGTCCCGGAGGACCACGTCCACCTGCGCCGTCCACCCGTCCTCGGCCAAAGAGACACCCGAGACACGACCGGCGTCCAGGCCGTTGACCTTGACCGAGGACTGCAGGACCAGGTCCAGTACGTCGTCGAACTGGATGGAGACGGTCATCGGGTCGTCACCGACGTCGGCGCCGCCCGGGAGCGTGTAGTCCTGGAGGTCGGTCGAGCACCCGGCCGCGAGGGCCGCCACGACGGCGGACGCGCCCACGGCACGGACCGCGGTGCCACCGATTCCGAACCGGTGTCGACTCATCACCGTCCTCCTTCGGAAGCGGGGGTCATGGGCCATCCGCGGTTGCCCTCGACGGTCCCGGGCACCGGGATGGACTGCTTCATCTCACCCGCGAGGATCCCGAGGGGGAGGTCGGGGTTGGAGGCCCTGAGCTCGCGGTTCCGCTCGGGTGCCAGCGCCTCGCAGGCCTGGATGTCCGCGCGGCGGAGGTTGTCGAGTTCGCGGAGCATCTCGTCCCCGGGGTTGAGGCGGCCCAGCGTCATGATCTGGCACAGCACCCCGGCCGGGTTCTGCTTCTCCGGGATGTTCGGCCGCATCGAGAGGGTCCCCGACTCCGAGTCGTAGGCACCGATGAGGTTGGCCAGGGCCAGCGGGGCCGTCTTGAGGATCTCCTCGATGTCGCCGCGCTGGTCGGCGGTGATCTGGCTCAGCGTGGCCAGCCGGTCCGCGTTGGAGCGGATGGAGTCCTGGTTGTCCCGCACCAGCCGCGCCACGTCGGCGAGCGCATAGCTGAGCTCGGCCAGCGCACCCTGGAGGTCCTCCCGTTGGCCCGCCACCGTCTGGTTGAACGATGCCATCTGGGTGTTGAACTGCCTGACCTGCGCGTCGTTCTGCGCGAGCATCGTGACGAAGGACTGGAGGTTGACCACGGTCTCGCTGATGTCCTGACTGGAGTCGGCCAGGGTCGTGGCCGCACGGGACAGCTCGTCGATCGACCGCCCCAGGGCGGCGCCGTTGCCGCCGAGGGTCTCGGCGGACCGGGTGACGAATCTGTCGACGGCGCCGTCCCTGTTCGCGCCGTCCGGCCCCAGCGCCTCCGTGAGGTCCTGGACCGAGGCGTAGAGCTTGTCCACCTCGACGGGGGTCGCGGTCCGTTCCAACGGGATGTGTGCCCCGGACTCCATCGTGGGCCCACCGGAGTAGGCGGGCATGAGCTGGATGGTGCGGTCCGGGATGACCGACGGGGTCACCTGCACCGCCTTGGCGTCGACGGGGACGTCGATTCCGCGACGGACGTAGAGCGTGACCTCCACCGTGTCACCCATCGGGACGACCTCTTCGACCGAACCGACCGTCACCCCGAGGATCCGGACGTCGGTGCCCTGGGAGATGCCCACCGCCGACGGGAACGTCGCGGTGATGACGGTCCGGCCCATCCGGGTGACGGTCAGGTAGGTCACGGTGACGATCGCCACGACGACGACGAGGAGCAGCGCGACCAACCAGTACGGCAGCTTCTTGTGCATCAGTTGATCCCACTCTGTCGGGCCGGCGCACGGGCACCGGGATAGAAGGGCGGCTCGGGGATGCCCGGCGGGATGAGATTGGTGACCACCGAGTCGAACCACCTGCCGGTGCCCAGCATGTTGGCGTAGAGGCGATAGAACGGCGCGAGGTTGTGGATGGACTTCTTGAGGTCCTCCTCGTGGTCGGTGAGGACCGACAACGCGGAATCCAGGCTGTCCAGGGTCGGGCCGAACTCCGCCTCGGTGTCCGCGACGAGGAGACGGAGCTCCGCCGACAATCCCCGGGTGGAGGCGAGGACGAGCTTGAGGGTCTCGGCACGCTCGTTGAGCTCGCCCAGCAACTGCCCGGTGCCGATGATCAGTCGGCGGAAGTCGTCGTTCCGCTCCGCCAGGATCTCCGAGCTCGTCCTGGTGGCCTCGAGCAGTTGACGCAGCTCCGCGTCGCGGGTCGAGATGGTCTGGGACAGTCGCGCCACGCCGTCGACCGCGCCGCGGAACTCCTCGGGCGAGGCCTGCATGGCGTCGGTGAGTGTATCCAGACTCTCGGCGAGCGCGGCGTCGTCGATCTGCTCCAACGTCTCGGCAGCGGAGGAGAAGGCCGTCACCACGTCGTAG
Source organism: Dietzia sp. DQ11-38-2 (assembly GCF_014145055.1). Taxonomy (NCBI): domain Bacteria; kingdom Bacillati; phylum Actinomycetota; class Actinomycetes; order Mycobacteriales; family Dietziaceae; genus Dietzia; species Dietzia sp. DQ11-38-2. The sequence goes on along the minus strand of NZ_JAALDW010000155.1, from coordinate 9,773 downwards.
GGGGCGGTGGTGCGCTCCAGGGGGATCGGCTCCGAGCGGTCCAGCTCACCGGTGCCCGCAGGGACCAGCGCCAGGTACTTCTGGCCGAGCACCGTCTTGATCTGGATGCTGGCGCGGGTGTCGTCCCCGAGCCAGGCGTCCTTGGCCCGGAATCCCACGACGACCTTGTCCCCGTCGAGCTCGACGTCGGTCACCACGCCCACCTTGACACCGGCCACGCGGACCTCGTTGCCGTCCGTGAGACCAGCCGCCTCCGAGAAGTACGCCTCGTACTTCGGTCCCGCCCCGACGATCGGCAGGGAGTCGAGCATGAACGACCCGGCCGTGAGCACCAGGATCACCACGACCCCGATCACTCCGATGGTCGCGTTCCCGACCCGGGGTTGACCCGGCGTCCGCTTGCTCATGGGATCCCCCCCTCGTGGCACCGTGGCGCGACGTTCGTGTACACCGTGTGGTTGACGACGGGTCCGCCGCTGGGCAGCAGGTTGGGCACGTTGTTGCCCGGTCCGCTGACCACGTCGAGTCCGCACAGATAGAACTGGAACCAGGACCCGAACGACCCCATCCGGATGAGGTTGTCGGTGTTGACCGGCAGGTTCTCCAGGACCTCGCTCAGCGTCCCCTGGTTGGCGTTGATGTTGTCGCTGATCAGCTTCAGGTGGTCGAGCGATTCGTCGACGGCCGGCCGGGTCGCGGTGACCACGTTCTCGGCCGAGGACGTCAGGTCGGCGATCGAGTCCAGTGAGCTGCCGATCGCATCGCGTTCCTGCGCGAGTCCCTCGACCAGTTGCCTCGTGGTCACCACGAGCTGCTGGAACTGCACGTCGCGTTCGTTGATGGTCTGCAGGACCCGGGTGAGGTTGTCGATGACCTCCCCGATCACCTGGTCGCGATCGGCCAGGTGGTTGGTCAGTTCGCCGGTCTGACGGACCAGACTGGTCACCGTCCCGCCTTCGCCCTGGAGGACCCGGATCAGGGAGTCCGCCAGCGCGTTGACGTCCTCGGGCTGCAGGGTCGTGAACAGGGGGCGGAAGCCGTTGAACAGCGCCGTGAGGTCGACCGCGGGCGAGGTGTTCTCGATGCCGATCACGGTGCCCTCGGGTAGCTCCGGCTGAGCCGGCCCGGGTTCCCGGGAGATGTTCATGTACCGCTGGCCGATCATGTTCCGGAAGCGGAGCGTGAGGTGCGCGTCCGCAGGGAGGGTGCGGTCACCGGACAGGGTGAAGTGCACCAGGGCCTGGTCGCGGTCGTGGACCTCGAAGTCGTTCACGTGGCCCACCACGACCCCGGCGATCCGGACGTCGTCGCCCTTCTCCAGCATGGTCACGTCGGAGAAGACGGCCGAGTACTGGGTCCCGTCCTCCCGCGTGCCGCCGCGGATGGTCGTGGCCAGCACCGTGCTGAGCATGACGGTGACGACGATGAACACGGCGAGCTTGATGAACGAGCCGAGGAGCCCACCGCGGAACAGAGCTTTGACTTTGGCGTTCATCGGAAGCTCACCTCCGTCCCACGGAGAGCCGGCGCCCCGATCCCGCCGATCCACGCGGGGATGTCCGCCGCGTCGCGATCGGTGGCGACGCCGTACACGGTGCGCACGGTGTCGGTCTCCAGCGGGGAGCCCGCATAGGCCAACGCCATGACGTCACGGTCCCGACCGGCGGTGACGGTCGAGGGGAACGGGAGGTTGGGCTGCTCGGGGACTGCGCGTCCCGGTGCCGCCGGCACGGATCCGCGGGTCCGCAGGGCGGGCACCGGGCCGTCCTGGTCGAGCGGGTTGGGCAGCGTCGGGATGAATTCCGGCCCGGGGTTCCTGGTGGGCGTCTGATAGGACCCGTCCGCGATGGCGCCACCGGGTGCTCCGCCGAAGATCTGCGGCTCCACGGCCGGGTCGTAACACCTCGGGCCCCGTGTGTCGAAGAACCGGGGTTCGTCCTGATTGGGCACGTAGCGTCCCTTGGGGTTGACGACCTCGATCGTCACCCGGATACCCGGGTTCGGGGTTCCCACCCCGAGGATCGCGTCGGAGCGGTCGAGCGCGGTCATGAAGTTGTCCACGGTGCACGGCAGAGCCGGTGAGTACTCGGCCAGGTACTCCAGGGACGTCCGTGAGTCGATCGCGAGGGCGATGAGATCGGAGCGGTTGTCGGCGAGGAATCCGGTGAGGACGTCGGCCGAGGAACTGATCCGCTGCAGGCCGTCCGCGATGTCGGTGCGGCGCTGGATCACCGTGTCCCCGGTGGTGCGCAGCGCGTCGAGAGCGTGGATGAGGTCGGGCAGCGCCTCGGAATAGGTCTGGGAGAAGGTCGCGAGATCCTCGAGACCGGACTCCAACGCGGGCATCTCCTCGGAGATGCCGTCGAAGACCCGCCCGATCTCCACGAATCCGGCGCCGATCTCGTCGCCACGGCCCGCGAGCGCCTGGTTGATCGCGCCGAGCGTTCCGGCCAGCTTCTCCGGGGGGACCGCCTCCAGCACCGGAAGCAATCCGTCGAGGACGCGGCCGAGCTCGATCGCGTTCCCGCGGGTGTCCTGCTCGATGGTGGCACCCGGTTCGATCGTCCCGACGGGCTGCTCGGGGAATCCGAGGGCGACGTACCTCTCGCCGAAGAGCGTCTTGGGCAGCAGACGACCACTGATGTTGGCCGGGAGCTGGTCGACGAACGCGGGGTCGAACTCCATGTTCACGCGGACGCGCTGACCCTCGGGCTCGACGCCGGACACCCGCCCGACCAGGACCCCCCGTGCCTTGACGTCGGCGTCGTTGGGCAACGCGAACGCCATGTCGTCGGTGTACATGGTGACGCTGTCCGAGGCGGTGAAGGCTCGGTTGTAGATCGCGATGGTGGTCCCCACGAAGACCAGCACGATCACGATGAACAGCGCCGCGAGCAGTCGCTTGGACACGGCTGACAATTCGTTCATCCCGCCACCCTCACAGTCGTGGTGGTGCCCCAGAGGGCGAGTCCGACGAAGAAGTTCAGGATGGCCACCACGACGATCGTGGTCCGCACCGCGCGGCCCACGGCCACGCCGACACCGGCGGGGCCGCCCGACGCGGTGAAGCCGTAGAAGCAATGGATCATCACCAGGACGAACGCGAAGATGATCACCTTGATGAATGAGTAGATCACGTCTTCCGGCGGCAGGAAGAGATGGAAGTAGTGGTCGAACGAGCCCGTCGACTGCCCCTGCACCATGGTGTTGACGGCGCGTGTGGCCATATAGGAGGAGAGCAGCCCCACCACGTACAACGGGATGACGGCGATGAATCCGGCGATGATCCGGGTGGTGACGAGGTACGGCACGCTGGGGATCGCCATGACCTCGAGCGCGTCGATCTCCTCCGAGATGCGCATCGCGCCGAGTTGGGCCGTGAAGCCGCACCCGACGGTGGCCGACAACGCGAGCGCGGCGACCAGCGGGGCCACCTCGCGGGTGTTGACGTAGGCGGACAGGAAGCCGGTGAGCACCGAGCTCCCGATCTGGTCCAGCGCGGCGTACCCCTGCAGTCCCACGACGACGCCCGTGAACCCGCTCATCATGACGATCACGCCGATGGTTCCGCCGAGGACAGCGAGCACGCCGACGCCGAAGGTCACCTCGGCGATGAGGCGGAGGACCTCTTTCCGGTAGTGCACGAGTGTCTGCGGGATCCAGCGGATCGCCCGGAGATGGAACGCGAGCTGGTCCCCGAGGCTGTCGAACGAGCTGATCGGCCCGCGCACCATCGCCCGGAGCCGGGCCCTGGTGGGCCCGACATCGGTGAATATCGCCATCACGACCCCTTCGGCGGAACGATCTGCAGGTACATCGCCGTGAGGATGAGATTGGCGAAGAACAGCAGGAGGAATGTCAGGACCACTCCGAGGTTGACGGCGTCGCCGACGCCCTTCGGGCCACCCTTGGGGTTCATACCGCAGTACGAGGACACCACCCCGGCGATGAGCCCGAAGATCAATGCCTTGACGGAGGACATGATGAAGTCCGGCAACTGGGCGAGGGCGCCGAAGGACATGAGGTACGCACCCGGGGTGCCCCCCTGCAGCAGGATGTTGAAGACGTATCCGCCGGCGATGCCGACGATGGAGACGAGACCGTTGAGCAGTACCGCGATGAGCATCATCCCCAGGACGCGGGGCACGACGAGCCGCTGGACGGGATCGATGCCGAGTACCCGCATGGCGTCGAGTTCCTCACGGATCGTCCGCGCGCCCAGGTCGGCGGCCACCGCGGAGCCGGCGGCTCCCGCGATGAGCAGCGAGGTCACCAGGGGCGCCCCCTGCTGGACCACGGCGAGAACGCCCGTCGCGCCGGTGTACGCCTCGGCCCCGAGCTGCTGGACGAGCGATCCCGTCTGCATGGCCACGACCGCCCCGAACGGGATCGCGACCAGCGCCGACGGCAGGATCGTCACCGACGCGATGAACCACGATTGCTCGATGAACTCGCGGAACTGGAACGGCCTCCTGAAAATTCCACGAATCACCTCGAGGAAGAGACGGAAGACCTTTCCCGCCTCGCCGACCGCGTTCCGGACGCCGCCTCCCACGTCCGCCGGAGACACACCGGACCTCACCTCGGGTTGCTGACCAGCACCCTCCGCCATCTACTTCCCCCGACCTCTCCGGTGTCCTCAGTTCTCGTCGGACCCGTAGTGGTCGTCGATTCCCGTGATCGTGCTGTCCGCGGCGCCCACCGGGGTGGCCCCCGCCGTCGCGACCCCCGCCGGCGCGGTCGCGGCGTGCTTGCCGTTGCCGCCGTGCCCGCGGGCCGCCCACTCGGCCCGAATGGCCTCCTGCGCGCCCGGGGGGAGGGTGTCCAGCATCTCGGCCACCCGCTTCTCGCGACGGATCTCACCCTTGCGCTCCGGGCCACCGGGAGTCGGCTGCATCTGGGGCGGGACCCCCGTCACCTCGTCCTCGCCCGGGGAGCCGTCGTTGTGCCCGGCATCGGCGTGCGCCTGCTCCTCCCGCATCTGTGCGTCGTCCTTCTCCTCGGACATGCCGATCGGGCCCAGCTTGGACCCCCGGAGGAACTGACGGACCGAGGGTTCCTCGCTGGTGAGCAGGACCTCGCGCGGCCCGAACATGACGAGCTTCTTGCGGTAGAGCATCCCCAGGTTGTCCGGGACGGTCCGGGCCAGGTTGATGTTGTGCGTCACGATGAGGATGGTGGCGTCGATCTGCGCGTTGATGTCGATCAACAGCTGTGCGAGGTAGGTGGTGCGGACCGGGTCCAGACCCGAGTCGGGCTCGTCGACCAGGATGATCTCGGGATCCAGCACGAGGGCGCGGGCGAGGCCGGCGCGCTTGCGCATGCCGCCGGAGATCTCCCCGGGCAGTTTGCCCTCGGCGCCGGTGAGACCGGTGAGCTCGAGCTTCTCCATGACGACGTCGCGGATCTCGCTCTCCGACTTACGTGTGTGCTCCCGCAGCGGGAACGCCACGTTGTCGTAGAGGTCCATCGACCCGAAGAGCGCGCCGTCCTGGAACAGGACGCCGAACAGCTTGCGGATCTCGTAGAGCTCCTTGGCGGTGCACTGGAGGATGTCGGTGCCGTCGATGATGATCTGGCCGCGTTCGGGGCGCAGGAGACCGATCAGCGACTTGAGGAACACCGACTTGCCGGTGCCCGACGGACCCAGGAGCGCGCTCACCTCCCCCTCGGGAAGGGTGAACGAGACGTCCTCCCAGATCTTCTGCGATCCGAAGGACTTGGTCAGCCCCTCGACAGATATCTCGATACCCACGACACCACTCCTCACTGCAGCCATCATCTGTGGCCACGGTCACTGTAAACTACCGCTCCGAGGGCGTGCTTCGTTACATACCGATAAGTAATGTATCGCAACGAACCTCGCCCGACCGACCTGCAGAAATGCCGGAGGGGCGGCCCGGCGATGTCGCCGGACCGCCCCTCACGGGCGCGTGGTGCGTCAGCTCACTTGAGCGAGACCTTGGCACCGGCCTCCTCGAGCTTGGCCTTGGCGGCCTCGGCGGCCTCCTTGTCGGCCTTCTCGATGATCGCCTTGGGGGCGGACTCGACGAGGTCCTTGGCCTCCTTGAGGCCCAGGCCCGAGACGATCTCGCGGACGACCTTGATCACGCCGATCTTCTTCTCGCCGGCCGACTCGAGGACGACGTCGAACTCGTCCTGCTCGGCGGCGGCCTCGGCACCGGCAGCCGGGGCGCCGGCGGCCGCGACGGCGACCGGAGCGGCCGCGGTGACCTCGAAGGTGTCCTCGAACAGCTTCACGAACTCGGAGAGCTCGAGAAGAGTCATCTCCTTGAAGGCCTCGAGCAGCTCGTCGTTGCTGAGCTTCGCCATGGTGGCGTCCTTTCTGTTTGTCCCGGAACCGTCACGCGGCCCGGAAACGTGTGGGGTGTGTCAGTTCTTCTCGTCCTGCAGCGCCGCGAACAGACGTGCCAGCTGCGAGGCGGGCGCGTTGAACAGGCCGGCGGCCTTGGCCTGGTTGCCCTTGAGGGCACCGGCCATCTTCGCGAGGAGGACCTCGCGGGACTCGAGCTCGGCGATCTTGTCGAGTTCGGCGGCGGACAGCGTTGCGCCGTCCATCACTCCGCCCTTGACGATGAGCGCCTTGTTGTCCTTGGTGAAGGTCTTGAGCGCCTTGGCGGCGTCCACGACCTCACCGGTGACGAACGCGATGGCGGTGGGGCCGGTCAGGAGGTCGTCGAGACCCTCGACACCGGCTTCCTTCGCCGCACGCTTGACCAGGGTGTTCTTGGCCACGGTGTACGTGGCGGAGTCACCCAGCGCCTTGCGCAGTGCGGTGACCTGCGGAACGGAGAGTCCGCGGTACTCGGTGACCACGGCCGTGGTGGAGTTCTGGAAATGCTCCTTGATCTCCTCGACGGCCTGGACCTTTGCGGGCTTTGCCATGTTTCGCCTCCTCTCTGCTTCTCACTGCCGAGAAATGCGCGAACGCCCCGGGCGCAGGTGGCACGGGGCGTGGAGGAGGCGGGCTCGGTGGCTCGCGGTGTCCTACGCTGACCGGTGTTCTCCTGCGCGGGCCGTCCGGGCGCTCCCGGACCCTTCGACCGCCCCCGGCGGGGACGGTGACCTGCGGTCTTCGGTGAAACTTGATCAGGTGCCCGACGGACGGATCCGGCAGGCGTTCAAACTTCCCCATCAGGGTATAGGCGACGGGCCGCCCCCGCCAAATCGACGGCCGACCGGGGAATGGCGGGTCGGGCGCGTTTCTGACACTGTGGTCCCGTGCCTCCCGCCTCCTCCCGCGTCGCCGTCGTCTACAACCCCATCAAGACGGGGGTCGACGAGGTCCGTCGCCGCACCGTGGAGAGGGCGGCCCTGCACGGGTGGACCGACCCGGTCTTCTACGAGACCACCGAGGCCGATCCGGGGGTCGGTCAGGCCGCGGAGGCCGCCGCCGGCGGAGCGGATGGTGCCGGTGGGGTCGGCCTGGTGATCGCCTGCGGAGGGGACGGCACCGTGCGGTCGGTCGCCCAGGGACTGGTCGGGACCGGGATCCCCATGGGTGTGGTCCCCCTCGGGACGGGCAACCTGCTCGCCCGGAACCTGGACATCCCGTTGGACGACGTGGACCGTGCACTGCGCGTGGCGATGAGCGGTCGGAGCCGGGGAATCGATCTCGGCATGGTCCGGTACACCGACGGCGAGGGGCACGCACACGATGATGTCTTCCTCGTCATGCTCGGCGCCGGGATGGACGCGGACATGATCGCCGGCACCCATGACGGCCTCAAGGCCCGGGTCGGGTGGCTCGCCTACGTCGGCGCCTTCGCCAACACCCTGCTCCGGGGGCACAGGATCAAGGTGGAGTACTCGCTCGACGACGGGCCGGAGATCCACACCCGTGCCCGGACCCTGCTCGTGGCCAACTGCGGGATGCTCCAGGCGGGGATGATCCTGCTGCCCGACGCCGTGATCGACGACGGCCTTCTCGACGTGTTGGCCATACGGGCCAAAGGCGCGCTCGGATGGGCCCAGGCCGGCGCGGTACTGGTCCACCACACGTTCCGGCATCAACTCGCCCCCGTCCTTCGGAGGGGATCCTCCCCCGGGGAGGGCAAGGAACGCCACGAGACCCGGCCACTGGACTTCCGGCAGGGGGAGGCGGTGTCGGCCCGGGTCCTGGAGAAGCCCGCGTCGTTCCAGATCGACGGCGAGGAGTGCGGAACCGTCACCGAGTTCTCGGCGTGGATCAAGCGTCGCGGTCTGACCGTCCGGGTCGCGCACTGAACTCCCCGGCATCGCGCCGCGGCGGTCATCAGCAGTCGACGGAGCGCGCCCCGGAGCGCGCACCAGGAAGGGAGACAGGCGTTGGAGTCCACGACGGAGGGCCGGCACCGGGTCGGCGCGCTGGCCGGGATGCTGGTGCTGGAACTGGGGACCCTCATCGCGGGGCCCTTCGCCGGCCGCCTCCTGGGCGACATGGGCGCGCGGGTCGTCAAGATCGAGGATCCGGGCCGGCCGGACCCGCTGCGCACGTGGGGCCAGGGCGAGCGCGACGGTCGCCGCCACTTCTGGACCGTCCACGCACGCAACAAGGAGTCGATCACCCTCGACCTGCGCTGCGGAGACGGCGCGGCGATCTTCCTCGATCTCGTCGCCCGCGCCGACGTCGTGGTGGAGAACTTCCGCCCGGGCACCCTGGAGAAATGGGGCCTGGGGCCGGACAGGCTCCACGAGGTCAACCCCGGACTCGTGATCGGCCGGGTCTCCGGTTACGGCCAGAGCGGCCCCCACGCCGCCCGCGCGGGGTACGCCTCCGTCGCCGAGGGGGTCTCGGGTCTACGTCACCTCAACGGCTTCCCCGACATGCCCCCGCCGCGTATGGCCCTGTCCCTCGGCGACACCCTGGGCGGCATGTTCGCCGTCCAGGGCGTCCTCGCCGCGCTGCTGGCACGCGCCACCACCGGCCGCGGCCAGGTCGTGGACGTCGCGCTCACCGAGTCGTGCCTAGCGGTGCAGGAATCGGTGATCCCCGACTTCGACGCGGCGGGCGTGGTGCGCGGCCCGTCCGGCACCCGGTTGGAGGGGATCGCCCCGTCGAACCTCTACCGCGCCGCGGACGGGGTGTGGGTCATCATCGCCGCCAACCAGGACACCGTGTTCCGGCGGTTGTGCGACGCGATGGGGCGTCCCGGGCTCGCGCAGGACCCGCGCTTCGTCGACCACTCCGCGCGCGGGGTGCATCAGGACCAGATCGACGAGATCATCGCCGACTGGGCCGCGGAGCGCACGGCCGAGGAGATCGCCACCGTCCTGGAGGCGGCCGGCGTCGTGGTGGGGCCGGTCAACACCGTCGCGGACGTGGTCCGGGACGAGCAGTTCCTCGCACGCGACATGCTCGTTCCCCACACCGTGCCCGGGGTCGACGACACGGTCCTCGGCCCCGGGGTCGTGCCCGTCCTGGACGCCACCCCCGGGTCGGTGCGGCGCGGTGGGACGCCCGAACCGGGATTCGACAACCGGGCGGTCTACTCCGAACTGCTCGGGTTCACCGACGAGAACCTGGCCGATCTGGCCGACCGCGGCGTCATCTGATCCGACCGCACGGACCAGCGCGGCGGGCAGGGTCAGCCAGCGGACGGGGTCAGCCGGCGGGCAGGGTCAGCCAACGGGCAGGGTCCAGTCGAACCGGTGGCCGTTGCCGTGCGCTCCCGCGGCGGTACGCGAGCGCGAGTCCTCCCCCAATTCGGCGAGCATCCGGTCGGACGCCCCGACGAGCGCGTGGAAGCGACCGGGGTCGAGCCAGTCGGGTC
>NZ_JAALDW010000154.1:0-4212 GCF_014145055.1 Dietzia sp. DQ11-38-2 | reverse complement strand
GCCCCCGCGATCGCCCGGCGCCTCGTCGAGGCCATGGCCCTGGGCCAGCAGGGCGCGGTCCTGCTCGCCCACGCCCCGGCAGCGGTCGCCGAGGCGTTCTGCCTGGCCAGGCTCGGTGATGATCGCTCGGCCGAGTACGGCGCGCTTCCCGACGGGGTGGACGTGGCGGCACTGGTCGCCCGCGCCTGAGTACCGCATCTGCCACCACCGCGTTACCGCCACGGCGGGGAGAAACGAAACCGCCAGTTTCGCTATTCGGCTGACAGTCGCGTGAGAGAGGTCACAGACTGGAGGGACCCCGACAAAGAGGTGCACTATGTCAATCGACGGCGATCCACGTGACCCGGTCTACCGGCCGGGCCCGGCCCCCCTCCGCTCCCACCTGCCGATCCTGGGCGGGACCCTCGAGTACGTCGAGAATCCACTGGCCACGATGGCCCGCCGGTACCGCGACCACGGGCCGGTCTCCGAACTGAGCTTCCTCGGCTCCACCTGGACCGCGCTGCTCGGCCCCGACGCGTGCCAGATCGCCCTGCAGAACGCCGACAAGGCGTTCGCCAACGGCCCCGGCTGGGGCTACCTCGTCGGCCCGTTCTTCGACCGCGGGCTGATGCTGCTGGACTTCGCCGAGCACCACCACTACCGGCACCTCATGCAGGAGGCGTTCACCCGCCCCCGGCTCGAGGGATACGCCCGTACCCTGGCCCCGCTGGTCGAGCGCGGGATCTCGAGCTGGACCCCCGATCGGGCGTTCGAGATCTACCCCGCCCTCAAGTCGCACACGCTCGATCTGGCCACCGAGGTGTTCATGGGCGGCGCCGAATACGCCCGACCCGGGGAGATCGAGCGGGTCAACATCGCGTTCGTGGACTGCGTGCAGGCCGCCAACGGCTACATCCGCTCGACCGCTCCCCTGCCGTTCACCAAGTGGGGTCGCGCGACCCGCGGCCGGCGTCTGCTGGAGGAGTTCCTCCGGCGTCACCTGCCCGCCCGCCGTGCCGACCCCGGCGAGGACCTGTTCTCGGCCCTGTGTCAGGTGGCCGACGCCTCCGGCGGGATCGACGACGACGACATCATCAACCAGATGATCTTCCTGCTGATGGCCGCGCACGACACCACGACCAGCACCGTGACCTCGATGGTCTACGAACTCGGGCGCGATCGGGAGTGGCAGGAGCGCTGTCGGAGACAGTGTCTGGAACTGGGCCCCTCGCCGACCCTCGCCGAGCTGGAGGGCCTCACCGACCTGGACCTGGTGATGAAGGAGACGCTGCGGCTGCACCCGCCGGTGCCGGTACTGGCGCGCCGGGCGGTCAAGGACACCGAGGTGCTCGGCGTGGCGATCCCCGAGGGCCGGCTCGTCTCGGTGATGCCGCTCCTGTCGCACCACATGCCCGAGTACTGGACCGACCCGGAGATCTTCGACCCCGAGCGGTTCACCGAGGGCAGGCGCGAGGACAAGTCACACCGCTACGCCTGGGAGCCCTTCGGCGGCGGGGTCCACAAGTGCCTCGGCATGATCTTCGCCAACCTCGAGTCCAAGCTCGTCCTCAGCGCGCTGCTGCGGCACTTCGAGTGGTCCGTGCCGCTGGACTACGTCCCGCCCATGAAGAACGACTCGCTGCCGTTCCCCGGGGACGGGCTCCCGGTATCCCTGCGGCCGCTCACGCCGGCCCGCGCCGGCTGAGCCGACCCGGCCGATTCGACCGCCCCGCGCGGGACCCGCCCGCCGCACTCGCCGCGACCCGCGAACCGCCCCCACCCTCGCGAACCGCCGAGTGGTCACAAACATCGAGATTCCGGCACGGTCTCCTGGGAGAACGTGAGCGAGTGTGACCACGCGGCGGGAGTGGGCTACTTCTCCAGCGCGTTGACCACGGTGAGCTCGCCGTCGGAGTGCGAGACGCGGATGCGCTTCTTGTCGAGCTTGCCGACGGAGGTCTTGGGGATCTCGTCGACGAACGCGAACTTCTCCGGCACCTGCCACTTGGCCATCCGGCTCTCGAGGTGCGAGCGCAGATCCTCGACGTCGGGATCGGCCACCCCCTCCTTGACCACGATGGTGGCCAGCGGACGCTCGTCCCACTTGGGGTCGGGGATGCCGATCACGGCCGCCTCGGCCACGGCCGGGTGCTCGAGGAGGTAGTTCTCCACCTCGACAGAGGAGATCCACTCGCCGCCGGACTTGATGATGTCCTTGGCTCGGTCCGTCAGCTGCAGGAACCCCTCGGGACGGATGTAGCCGACGTCGCCGGTGCGGAGCCAGCCGTCATCGAAGGAGTCCGAGCTGTCGACCTTGTAGTAGCTGCCCGTGATCCACGGTCCACGCACCTCGAGTTCACCGACGGACTCGCCGTCCCAGGGCATTTCCTGACCGGCGTCGTCGACGATCCGCGCCTTGACCCCCGCGATGAACCGGCCCTGCGTGGTGCGCAGTTCGAACTGCGTCTCCTCCGGCAGGTTCGCCTTCGGCCGCGACAGGGTTCCGAGGGGCGAGGTCTCCGTCATGCCCCACGCGTGGATGATGTCGATCCCGTAGTTCTCCTTGAACTTGCGGATCAGCGCGGGCGGGCAGGAGCTGCCGCCCACCACGACGGCGCGGAAGCTCGACATGTCGATGGGGTGATCGACCGAGTAGGCGTCCACGGCCTGCCAGATCGTGGGGACGGCGGCGGCCAGCGTCGGACGCTCGGAGGCGATCATCGCGGCCAGCGGCTCCGGCTGGAGGAAGCGCTCGGGCATGAGCAGCGACGCGCCCACCAGGAACGCCGCGTACGGCAGGCCCCACGACATCGCGTGGAACATGGGGACGATCGCCAGCACGTTGTCGTCGAGCGAGATGTCCATCCCGTCCGACATGCAGACCTGCATCGAGTGCAGGTAGATGGACCGGTGCGAGTAGACGACGCCCTTCGGATCACCCGTGGTGCCCGAGGTGTAACACATCGCGGCGCCGGAGTTCTCGTCGACCTCGGGCCACTCGAACTCGGCGGGTTGTGCGGCCAGCAGCTCCTCGTAGTCGTGCACCTGCACGCCCTCCGGGGCCTCGAGGTTCGCCGCGCCGCCACCGGTGACGATCACGTGCTCGACCGTCGAGAACCGCGGCAGCAGGGGCTGCAGGAGCGGGATCAGACTGGGGTCGACGATCACGACCTTGTCCTCGGCGTGGTTGGCCACGAACTCGAGCTGGTCGGGGAACAGCCGGATGTTCAGGGGGTGGAGTACCGCGCCCATCGACGGGATGGCCAGGTACGCCTCCATGTGCTCGGAGTTGTTCCACTGGAAGGTCGCGACGCGCTGATCCGCGTCGATCCCCAGCGTCCGCAGGGCGTTGGCCAGCTGCGCGGCGCGCCGGCCCAGCTCCCCGAACGTGATCTTGCGGGGGCCCTGATCGGTCCAGGTGGTGATGACCGCGTCCGCGTGGACGGTCGCGCCGAACGTCAGGATGGTGCTGATGTTCAGCTGTTCCGGCTGCATGGTGCTGCGCATGCGAGGGGCTCCTGTTCAGGGGGTGTCGGGTATCAGGGGGTGTCAGGGGTCACTTCTGGACGCGACCCTACCTGTCGTCCACCGCGTCGAAGACCTCCTGGACCGTCTTCATGGCCGAGAGGGCCGCCGGCGCACCGCAGTATCCCGAGGCGTGGATGACGGCCTCGGTGATCTCCTCGCGGGTGAGGCCGTTCGTCAGCCCTCCGCGCACGTGGCCGGCCAACTCGGCGTTCGCCCGCAACGCCACGAGCATGCCGATGTTCAGCAGGCTCCGGTCCCGCCGTCCGAGCCCCGGGCGGGACCAGATGTTGCCCCACACGTTCTCGGTGACCACGTGCTGGATGGCCTCGGACGCGGTGCCCTCGGCCCGGCCCATCGCGCGGTCCACGAAGTCGTCGCCCATCACCTCACGTCGGATCGCGAATCCCCGGGCCCGCAGATCCTCGGCCGTGGGCCCCTCGCCTGAACCTGTCGTCGTCGTCATCTGGTGATCCTTCCCGTCGGTGCGTGGCCGCCGCCGTGTAGCCGCTGCAGTGTGGCCGCCGCTGCGTGACACCCGGCGTGTCCGGGCGCGGTCATGGCCCATCCTGCCGTCGACCCGGTGGTCGGATACCCTCGGAGGGTCCGGCTCCCTGCCGGACACCCGTGGTACCCGGCGGAAGTCGGTGTGAGTCCGACGCTGTCCGCGCAACTGTGATCCCGCCCCGGGCGGGCGAGCCAGGT
>NZ_JAALDW010000153.1:0-6356 GCF_014145055.1 Dietzia sp. DQ11-38-2 | reverse complement strand
GCGCCGGCCACGGTGCCGACGCCACAGCCGGCGCTGGCGACGGAACCGACCGGACCGGAGGTGTAACCGGGCAGCGAACCGGTGACGGAGGCCGGAAGCAGGTCACCGGCGGAGCCGAGGCCGCCGCCGGTGTCCGCGTCGGTCTCCGTTCCGGCGGAGCCGGTGAGCGACGACGAGTCGAGGGCGCCAGACGACAGGCCGTCTGCGCTCTGGGCTGCCGCGGCGCCGGTCGAGAAGACGAGAAGTGCGGCGGCCAGCGCACCGGCGCAGGCGATGGATCTGGTCACAGTGATCTCCGAGCATGACGGGGGCGCGAGCCCCACGATGAGTTGAGGATTCTTGAGTCCATCACATATACGTCACGAGCGGGGCGGTGTTACGTCACGACCACCACGTCGTCACGTCACGCCGCCTCGCCTTGGTGCCGTCTGCCCGGACGGCGCCGGTCCGCACCGTTCGCGGGCGCGATGAGGGAGAGTGGAGCCATGACCGGGATCCCGACCACCCCCGCCGACCACTCGCTGGCCGACGTCATGCCGTCGATCGCCGCCTCGCTGGGCGTCAACCTCCGCAACCCACTGGCTCTCCCGCCCACGCGGGATACGGTGCTCGTCCTGGTCGACGGCCTCGGCGCCGAGCTCATCCGGCAGCACGCCGAGGTCGCCCCCACCCTCTCGGCGATGACCACGCGGATGATCTCCGCGGGATTCCCCGCCACCACGGCCACGAGTCTGACCAGCCTGGCGGTGGGAGCGCCGTGCTCCCGCCACGGGATCGTCGGGTACAGCTTCGCGCTCCCGGACGAGGGTGCGGAGACACCTACCGTCTTCAACTCGCTCCGGTGGACCACGGGGTCGGCGGAGGGGCCCTCCGCACTGGACCGGTTCCCTCCCCGTGAGGTGCAGGCGCTGCCGAGTCTTCTCGAACTGCTCACCGAGGAGGGGGTCGACGTCACCTACGTCATGCGCGAGGACTTCCGGGCATCCGGACTCACCCGCGCCGCGTTCCGGGCGGAGGGCGAGTACCGCCCGGCTATCTCACTGCAGGAGATCCGCGAGGCGATACTCGCTGTCGTCGCCGCTCCCTCGAAGTCCAGACGGTTCGTCTATTCCTACTTCGGAGACCTCGATCTCATCGGACACATCCACGGTCCGGGCTCTCCGGAGTGGGTTCAGTCGTTGCGCGAGGTGGACGCCTTCGTCGCCGACCTGGCGACGGATCTGCCCCCCGGCTGCGGGTTACTCGTCACCGCCGACCACGGCATGGTGGCCGCGGAGACCGTGATCGATATCGATGCCACACCGTCGCTCCTCACGGACGTCGAGGTGCTCGCCGGCGAGGCCCGGGTACGGCACGTGCACGCACGGGCCGGGGCGGAAACGGCGGTGTTGGCCGCCTGGCGCGAGGAGTTGGCGGGGCACGCGCGGGTGCTGAGCCGGGAACAGGCGCTGGACGAGCAGTTGTTCGGGCCGGGCCGGGACCATGCGGACCGTCTGGGTCACGTCATCGCGGTCGCCACCGGCGGCGTCATCCTCGCCCGCACCCACCACGAGAAGATGGAGTCGGGCCTCCTCGGTCATCACGGGGCCAATACCGCGGCTGAGCAGCACATCCCACTCATCCTGCGGTGAGCCGCCGGCCTGCTCAGCAGGTGACCGGCGTCGACGGGTCGCTGGTGGAGTCCAGCCAGCGACCGTACGCAGGCGGTCCCTCTGCTCGCACGTCTGCGCACAGCTCCTGCCGGGAATACCCGGAAGCGCGGTATACGGCGTAGATGACGTTGCCGTTCTCGTCCCTCGCGCGCAGCGAGGGGCACGCCATGTCGGTGCGCAAGTAGGACGCTCCCGGGTTCTGCGCCAGCGCGGCAGCGATCTCCTGCGCGTATGCACCCGGGGTGACGGCGGAGTACAGGACCACGATCCCCCGACCGTCGCACGCGGGACGGGACATGGGGACACGCAGTCCCAGATCGCCGCTCAGTGCGGCCGAGGACCGACAGTCGTCCAGGACCGCTGCGATCTCAGCGGGCATGCCGTCGGCCTCCGCCTCCTGACGGCACGTGGTGGACGGAATCCCGGTGTATCGCTTCCAACTCCCCCCCACGCGGCTCACTATGTACTGCGTATCCCCGGCGGGTTCACCCTGCGGTACGAAGACGTGCGCCAGTGCCCACGCCCCCGCGCACCGGTCCACGTTGACGTTCCGACGGGCGATACCCGCCTCGCTCGCGATCTCGTCCGGGTCGCAGTCGGCGGACCGCACGGATGGAGCACCGGTTGCAGCTGGCATCGTCTCCGGGACCTGGGGCGCCGTCTCCGGTTCCACGGAGGTCGTCGTCGGCGCTGGTGCGGCACCCGGTTCGCCGCCGTCCGAGGCGACGAGGTAGCCGACCGCGCCGGCGAGGACGACGAGCAGCACCACGATGAGCCCACCCATCACCCACATGAGGCCGTTGCGAGAGGGACCCCGCGGACCCGTTCCGTAGGGGTCCTGGCCCCACCCCCCGTCGTTGCCCCGGTAACCGTCCCGGCTGGAACCGTCCCGCCCGGAGCCACCTGACGGATCGCTCATAGTCACCACCATCGACACGGCCGACGAGGCGGCCTACGTCCGGAGAATGACAGTCACTTTATCCACCTGGCGACCGGCAACGCACCACGTTCTCAGGAGCCGAGCAGGACCTGCGTGAAGTCCTGCTCGTCGGGGTGGTCGAGCATCTCCTCCATCCGCTTCCGGTCGAAGGGCCAGAGATCGATCTCACCGCCGGCTGTCTGGTACCAGGACGTGCACCCGGTGTTCCACACCGTCGGCCCCATCGCCGCGCCCACCGCCCGCGCGAAATCGGCGGTCGCCCTCTCCGTCACCTCGACCGCGTCGAACCGCCCGAGTCGCCATTGCTCGATCCACTGCGCGATGTACCGCGAGGTGAGTTCCGCCGAGTACTGCAGTGAGATCGACCCGGTCGGCGAGTTGGGACCGAGAACGGTGAAGAGGTTGGGGAGACCAGGGATCGCGGTCATCCGGTATGCACGCGGGCCGGTCGCCCAGGCCTCATCGAGACCCAGTCCGTCGCGGCCGGTGATCCGCATGGGGCGCATGTACTCGTGGGATCGGAAACCCGTGGCCAGGACGATCACGTCGGCGTCGTGATGGGCGCCGTCATCGGTGCGGATACCGGTGGGCGTGACCTCGGTGATCGGACTCGTCACCAGCTGGGCGTTGGGGGCGGTGATGGCGCCGTAGTAGGTGCCCGAGACGACCTGCCGCTTACACAGCGGCTCGTCATCGGGAGTCAACCTCGCCCGGAGCCGGGCGTCGCGGACCTGCCGGCGGAGACTCGACCTCGCGTACGCCTGCACCGCCCGGCGACGCCAGGTCGGCTTGAGCACCACGTCCGCCAGAATCCCCGACGCCCACAGTGCGGCCGCGTACAGACCCCGCTGCAGTCCCGGCATCCGGCGGAGCAGGGCGGTGAACAGCTCGGGTTGGCGGACGCCCATCGGCGCCCAGAGGATCCACTGCGGGGAGCGGGTGAAGTGCAGTAGACGCGAGGCCTCGGGCTGAAGCGCGGAGACGATCTGCACCCCCGTGGATCCGGACCCGATCACCGCGACCCGCGATCCACCGGTCTCGAGCTCCGGGTCCCAGCGGGCGGTGTGCACGACAGGGCCGGCGAAGGTGTCGAGTCCGTCGATGTCGGGCACATGGGGGTGGTGGAGCACCCCGGTCGCACACACGACGAAGTCCGCGAGGAGGATCTCCCCTGCCGCGGTGGTGAGAGTCCAGGTTGCGGACTCGTCGTCGTACACCGCATCCGTCACCTCGGTTTCGAGCCGCAACCATCCGTCCAACCCGCACCGCTCCACGACTTCCCGGTGGTAGAGCCGGATCTCCTCGCCGGATGCCCAGACGTGCGACCAGTCGGCTTTCGGTGCGAACCCGAACTGATAGAGCTGTGACGGGACGTCGCAGGTCAGGCCCGGGTAGCGATTCCAGTGCCACACCCCGCCGACGTCGGTGCCCTTCTCGCAGATCAGCACGTCGCTCAGCCCGGCCTGTCGGAACGTGTGCGCGGCGGCGATGCCCGCGAGTCCCGCGCCGATGATCACCACGCGGGGTTGTCGCAGACCGGTCACCACTTCAGGTCTACAGCCTCGGGCGACCGGATGCGATGGTTCGCCCGGCCTCGTAGCGTCGGCGATATGCGTGAGCGCGCATGACACGACCAGCGAGAGGAGCCTGACATGAAGGCAGTCACCTGGCACGGCAAGCGCGATGTCCGCGTGGATGACGTACCCGATCCCAGGATCGAGGAAGCCACCGACGCGATCGTCAGGATCACCAGCACGAACATCTGCGGGTCCGATCTGCACCTGTACGAGGTGCTCGGGCCGTTCATGAACGAGGGCGACGTCCTCGGTCACGAACCGATGGGGATCGTCGAGGACGTGGGGTCCGGACTCACCGATCTCTCCCCCGGCGACCGGGTGGTGATGCCGTTCCAGATCTCGTGCGGCCACTGCTACATGTGCGACAAGGGCCTGAACACCCAGTGCGAGACCACCCAGGTCCGTGACCAGGGGATGGGAGCGGCGTTGTTCGGCTACTCGGAGCTGTACGGAAGTGTCTCCGGCGGTCAGGCGGAGTATCTGCGGGTGCCGCAGGCCCAGAACACGACCATCAAGGTGCCGCACGAGCACACCGACGACCGGTACCTGTACCTGTCCGACGTCTTGCCGACGGCCTGGCAGGCGGTCGAGTACGCGAAGATCCCCGATGGCGGGACCGTCGTGGTACTGGGGCTGGGACCGATCGGCGACATGGCGGCCCGGATCGCCGCCCACCGCGGACACCGCGTCATCGGAGTGGACCCGGTCGCCGAACGCCGGGCCCGCCAGGCGCATCGGGGAGTCGAGGTCCTCGACCCCACCGGCGTCCCCGGTGAACTGGGGGACGTGATCCGCGACATGACCGACGGGCGCGGGCCGGATTCGGTGATCGACGCGGTGGGCATGGAGGCACACGGCTCCCCCGTGGCCACCGCGGCCCACGCAACCGTGGGGATGCTGCCCAAGTTCCTCGGCAAGAAGGTGATGGAGCACTCGGGCGTGGACAGGCTCTCCGCGTTCTACTCCGCTATCGACATCGTGCGCCGGGGCGGGACCATCTCCCTGTCCGGCGTGTACGGCGGCACCGCCGACCCCTTGCCGATGCTGACGATGTTCGACAAGCAGCTCACGCTCACGATGGGGCAGGCCAACGTCAAGCGCTGGGTGCCGGACATCATGCCGCTTCTCAGCGATGACGACCCGCTGGGAGTGGACGACTTCGCCACCCACCGGCTCCCCCTCGCGGACGCCCCCCACGCCTACGAGATCTTCCAGAAGAAGCAGGACGGGGCCGTGAAGATCGTCCTCACCCCGTGAGGTCGGGGCCCGGCGGGAGGCGGACGGGTAGGTTCCGGGCATGACGGAACTCGCCCGCCTCCTGCTCGTCCGCCACGGGCAGAGCGTGGGGAACATCGCTGACGACGAGGCCCGCGCCGCCGGGGCGCACCGCCTCGATCTGAATTACCGGGATGCCGACACCCCGCTGTCGGAGACCGGACTCACCCAGGCGTCGGCCGTCGGCACGTGGTTGGCCGCACTACCGGACGAGCGCCGGCCGACGGTGTGGCTGACCTCCCCGTACCGACGAGCGGCGGACACGGCCGCCGCCGCGTTGGAAGCGGCCCGCCTGGATGCCACTCTCCTCACCGACGAGCGGCTGCGTGAGCGGGACCTCGGGATCCTCGACGGGTTCACCGGGCACGGGATCCGTG
Source organism: Dietzia sp. DQ11-38-2 (assembly GCF_014145055.1). NCBI lineage: Bacteria > Bacillati > Actinomycetota > Actinomycetes > Mycobacteriales > Dietziaceae > Dietzia > Dietzia sp. DQ11-38-2. The sequence goes on along the minus strand of NZ_JAALDW010000153.1, from coordinate 535 downwards.
ACCGCTTCCCGGCGGAGGCGGAGCGGCGCGACCGGATCGGCAAGTTCTACTACCGACCCCCGGGTGGGGAGAGCTGGACGGACGTGGTCCTGCGCGTGCGCTACCTGCTCACCGATCTCCGGCAGCAGTACGCCGGTGAGCGGCTGTGCATCTTCAGCCACCAAGCGGTGATCATGGGATTCCGGGTGGCGTTGGAACATATGGCTGAACAGGACATCCTCCACGTCGACCGTGAAGACCCCCTGCCCAATTGCTCGGTGACGACATACCGGAACGGCGACGGGTCACTGCGCCTCGAGCGGTATGCCGACACCTCGGCCGTAGAGCGGGCCGAGGCCCCCACCACCCGCGAGGGTTCAGCAGCGGACGAGGACGGCCGGTGACCACCGGCCAGGAGGGCGAGGCGCTCGTGCTCACCTCCCACCGCCTGCGGGGGTGGGCGCTTCCCACGCCGGACGGCGGCAAGGAGAGCCGCGGCCGGGTGCTCGTCGTGGGAGGCGGTCGCACCACACCGGGCGGGGTGCTCCTCGCGGCG
>NZ_JAALDW010000152.1:0-2499 GCF_014145055.1 Dietzia sp. DQ11-38-2 | reverse complement strand
GGCCTGCTGGTCGCCGGCCTGGTGGCGGCGATGCTGGTCTCGGGTGGCCTGGGCGGGTGGATAGGCGCGACGGTGGCCGGCGGGGGCGACGGCGCCAGGCTCGCCTCCCCGATCTCCGCCACGCAGCCCGAGGGACAGGCCCCGGACGGCACCGTCGAGTCCGTTGCCGACACGGTGCTGCCGAGCGTGGTCTCGATCGATGTCCGCGGACAGGCCGGGCGGGGTGAGGGATCCGGCGTGATCCTCACCCCGGACGGTCTGATCATCACCAACAACCACGTCATCGCGTTGGGTGCCGCCGGCGGCCAGATCGAGGTGCGCTTCCACGACGGGTCGAGGGCCCCGGCGACGATCGTCGGTACCGATCCGGCGACGGACATCGCCGTGATCAGGGCGGAGACCGACCGGTCGCTCACCCCGATCGCACTCGGGTCCTCCGCGACCCTCGACGAGGGCCAGGCCGTCGCCGCGGTGGGCTCTCCGCTCGGTCTGTCCGGCACCGTGACCACCGGCATCGTCTCCGCGCTCGACAGGCCGGTGCGCGCCGGCGGTGCGCAGTCCGACCAGAGCACGGTGATCGACGCCATCCAGACCGACGCCGCGGTCAACCCCGGCAACTCCGGTGGCGCGCTGGTCAACATGAACGGCGAACTGGTGGGCATCAACTCGGCCATCGCATCGCTGGGATCCGGGAACGCGGGATCCATCGGCCTGGGCTTCGCCATCCCGGTCGACCAGGCCCGGCGGATCGCGGATCAGCTGATCAAGCAGGGTTTCGCCACCCGTGCGGTTCTCGGGGTCACGGTGAGCGACCAGCGGGACATCAGCGGCGCGCTGGTGCGCACCACCGAGGCGGGGGGGCCCGCCGAGCAGGCGGGCATCGAGGAGGGGGCGGTGATCACCGGGGTCGGAGACCGGGTGATCGAGAGCGGCGACGCGTTGGTCGCCGCCATCCGCTCGAGGGCCCCCGGGGAGACGGTCTCCGTCACCTATGCTTCTCGTGTGGGCGATCAGCCGAGGACTGTCGACGTGGTACTGGGAGAGGCGAGATGAGCACGAGATTCGACCCGAGGTCTCTACCCGGTGGGCGCAGGCTCCAGACTGACGTGGACTTCGACCCCACGGCCACCGAGCCGGCGGACACCCCTATCGCCGGTCGCGCGATGGTCGTGGTGGTCACCGACCGGTTGGACGGCCGGGAGGACACGATCGGCCCGCTGGTCACCGAGTTGCTCGAGGAGGAGGGGTTCCTGGTGGGCGGCGTCGTGGGAGTGGCCGCCGACGAGGCCGAGGTCCGCAAGGCACTCGAGACCGCTGTGGTGGGCGGCTTCGACTTCGTGGTGACCGTCGGCGGCACCGGAGTCGGACCGCGGGACATCACCCCCGAGGTGACGGAGGAGATCCTCGACCAGCGACTGCCCGGCATCGCCGAGGCCGTCCGGTCGTCAGGCCTCACGGCCGGGGCCGTCGACTCGATCGTCTCCCGCGGTCTGGTCGGGGTGTCCGGGAGCACGGTGGTCGCCAACCTCGCGCCGAGCCGCGCCGCGATCCGTGACGGGATGGCGACGCTGTGCCCGCTGGTCTCGTACGTGGTGGCTCAGCTGTCCGCGATCGACGAGTGGTGACCGACCGGCGGGTCGAGGACGGCGGGCCGCAGGACGGCGCCGGGACAGACAGCGCCCGGATCGACGAGGTGTTCGGCGAGGTCCTGCCTCGGACCACATCCGACGAGGTCCGCGACGAGGACGGCCGGCTCGGCGACGACTGGTGGAGGGAGCAACGCCCTCCCCACCACGGGTGAGTTGCCCGGGTGCGGGGTCAGGACTCGCCGGACGGGTTCCGCGGGTCCGACGGATGGCTGAGCGGACGCCCTGCGAGCAGGTCGCGGATCTCCACCAGGAGGTCGTTGTCCGAGGCGGGGGCATCCACACCCTTGCGCTTGGCGGCGGCCTCCTTCAGCTTGTTCATCGGCCCCACCAGGACGAAGTAGATGACCGCGGCGATCAGCAGGAAGTTGATGATCGCGGTGAGCAGCAACCCGAAGTCCATCCGCGTCTCGGGGTTGTTGTCCAGTAGTTGGACGGCGAACCCGATCTCGCTGTTGCCACCCAACAGTGCGATCAGCGGGTTGATGATCGCGCTGGTGAAGGCGTCGACGATCGACGCGAACGCCGTGCCGATGACCACGGCGACCGCCAGGTCGATCACGTTGCCCTGCATGATGAAGTCTTTGAAGCCCTTGAGCATCCTGCACCCCTCCCTGGAGACGCGGCGTGGTCCACCACGTGTGCGTACGTTCGCGCCGATCTGAACCGCAGGGACGTTACCAGCACGATCCCTGCCGCGGTCACCCGTGCACCAGGATCGCCAGCGGTGTCCCGGCGGCGTGCGAGGCCACCCGGGCGGCGTCGGATTCAGGTACCTCGACGAGGATCGACCGGCTCCCGCCCCGGCCGGCCGGGGTGTCGGCGACGCGGGCGGCGCGCGCGATCACGAGGG
>NZ_JAALDW010000151.1:0-2578 GCF_014145055.1 Dietzia sp. DQ11-38-2 | reverse complement strand
CCACGGGGCGGGTCCGGAGGGTGCGCCGTTGACCACCGCCCCGGCGGTGGGGGCGGTGACGACGAGGGGGGTGAGGATCGCGGCGGCGGAGGCGAGCGCCGTCGCCACGAATCGGGGTGTTCTGGGAGAGGGGCGCCGGGACGTCGCGGCCTGCCCGGGGCTGCCGCCGGCCCTCTCGGCACAGCTGTTACTCAAGGTGCCACTGGGGCGGGTGGGACGCATGAGGCTCAGCCTAAGCGATGAGATCGACGTGCGCTGGCGCTCGGGGTGGGTCCTCATGGCTCTGGAATCGCGGGCGGCTGCGGCCGTGTTACCGCTGGACTGGCCGCGCCCGCGCCGCCCGGGTCGGCCTGTGGCTCGAGATCGACCTCCTTGTTGGCCAGCCGCACGGTGGCCACCACCATCAACACCAGGGTCGCGGCGAGGATGGCGAGTTCGGCGCCGTCGACGGTGAACCACTCGCCCAGCACCACCACCCCCAGCCCCAGCGCGACGACGGGTGTGGTGACGGTCGAGGCGGGTACCGCCTGGTGCACCGCCCCCGCCGAGAACGACATCTGCTGAAGCGTCAGCGCGATCACCGCCGCCACCACCAGCCCGTACACCTCGCCCGCGGTGAAGACCTCGACCAGCCCGCCCGAGTACCACCGGTCGGCGACGCCCTTGGTGAGCAGCGCGACATAAGCGAACGCCAGACCGCCGGCCACTCCCAGCAGGAGCGCCCGGTTGCCGTTGCGTCGGCGATTGCGCGACAGTCGAAGCAACACGGCGATCGCCACCAGTCCCCCCGCGCACGCCAGTGCCCACACGTACCAGGGCGGGTGGTCGTCGCCGCCCATGGGACGCCCGTAGATCACCAGGACGACCACGCATCCCGCCAGGACATGTCCCCAGAACAGTTCGGTCTTGGTGACTCGGCGGCCGGTGACCCAGGCCCCGAGAGGCAGCGCGAAGGTCAATGAGAGGACTGTGATCGTCTGCACGAGGATGAGCGAACCGAACGCCAGCGCCGCGCCCTGGAAGGCGAACCCGGCCAGGCTGATCGCCATCCCGGACCACCAGTACCTGCTGGCCAGGACGCCGAACCGCCCCTCGAGCCGACCGCCGGCGCGACCCTTGGTGCGGTGCCGCATCACGGTGCCGAAGGCCTGACTGAGGGCGGCGGCGAGGGCCAGGAGGACGGCCAACCAGGTTTCTGTCATCGATGATGAGTAAACACCTCCCGTAAAGTAGGGCTGCGTTAAGCCGATCAACACCGGAAGGGTGTGACCGCGTGGCACTCGTAGTGCAGAAGTACGGCGGCTCCTCCGTGGAGTCCGCAGAACGTATCCGTCGGGTGGCCGAACGGATCGTCGAGACCAAGAAGGCGGGCAACGACGTCGTCGTCGTCGCCTCCGCGATGGGGGACACGACCGACGAGCTGTTGGACCTGGCCGACCAGGTCTGCCCCGCACCACCGCAGCGCGAGATGGACATGCTGCTGACCTCGGGCGAGAGGATCTCGAACGCGCTGCTGGCCATGGCCATCAGCTCGTTCGGGATGGAGGCGTACTCGTTCACCGGCTCCCAGGCCGGGATCATCACCACCACCAAGCACGGCGACAGCCGGATCATCGACATCACCCCGGGGCGGGTCCGTGACGCCCTCGACCAGGGCAAGATCGCTCTGGTCGCCGGCTTCCAGGGCGTGTCCCGCGAGACCAGAGACGTCACGACCCTCGGCCGGGGCGGATCCGACACCACCGCGGTCGCCATGGCCTCGGCTCTCGGCGCCGACGTCTGCGAGATCTACTCGGACGTCGACGGCATCTACACCGCCGACCCCCGGATCGTCTCCGACGCCCGCAAGCTCGACTCCATCTCGTACGAGGAGATGCTCGAGATGGCGGCCGTCGGCTCGAAGATCCTCAACCTGCGGAGCGTCGAGTTCGCCCGCCGGTACCACGTGCCCCTGCGCGTGCGCTCGTCGTATTCGACCAACCCGGGCACGCTCGTGGCCGGAAAAGTGGAGGACATCCCCGTGGAAGACGCAGTCCTGACCGGAGTCGCTCACGACGCCTCGGAGGCCAAGATCACGGTCGTCGGGATCCCCGACCAGCCGGGGTACGCCGCCAAGATCTTCCGCGTGGTGGCCGACGCCGAGATCAACATCGACATGGTCCTGCAGAACGTCTCCAAGGCCGAGGGCAAGACCGACATCACCTTCACCTGCCCGCGAGAGGTGGGTGCCCGGGCCACCGAGGTCCTGTCACAGGCCAAGGATGACCTCGGGATCGACCAGGTGCTCTACGACGACAACGTCGGCAAGGTCTCCCTGGTCGGCGCCGGCATGAAGTCGCATCCGGGCGTCACCGCGACGTTCTGCGAGTCGCTGTCCGAGGCCGGGGTCAACATCGAGCTCATCTCCACCTCGGAGATCCGCATCTCGGCGCTGGTCCGCGAGGACGAGCTCCCCGAGAGCGTCCGCGCCCTGCACGCCGCGTTCGAGCTGGGCGGCGAGGAGGAGGCCCAGGTCTACGCCGGCACCGGCCGCTGACCCGAGCCCCTCGAGCGCACGGCGCGCTTCCCGCCCGGCGCG
>NZ_JAALDW010000150.1:9266-23261 GCF_014145055.1 Dietzia sp. DQ11-38-2 | reverse complement strand
GGCGTCGGCGCGGCGGGCGAGCTCCGCCTCGTCCCGGCCGCAGCACAGGACCAGGGCCGCAGAGTGCAGGATGTCCCCCGGCGCCCGACCCCGCTCCGCGCACGCCTCGTCGACGCGGCGATACTGGGCGGCCGCGGTGTCGACGTCGGCGAACGGCACGTTGAACTCGTGGGCAAACCTGGCGGCGAGAGCGGGGGTGCGGCGTTTGCCGAACCCACCGACGATGACCGGCGGCCGCTGCTGCAGTGGCTTGGGCAGGCCGGGAGAGTCGACCAGGTCGATCCGCTTGCCGCGGATCGTGACCGTCTCCCCCTCGGGAGTCGACCACAGGGTCTCCAGAGCGCCGAGGGTGTCCTCGAGCATGTCGAAACGCTCGCCGAGGGGCGGGAAGGGTATGCCGTAGGCGGTGTGTTCGTCGTCGTACCACCCGGCCCCCAGGCCGACGTCCAGGCGGCCCCAGGACATCTGGTCGACCTGCGCGAGCGAGATCGCCAGCGGACCCAGGTGGCGGAACGTCACCGACGTGAGCAGGGTGCCGAGCCGGATGGAGCTGGTCTCCCGGGCCAGGCCCGCCAGGGTGAGCCAGGCGTCGGTGGGCCCGGGCAGGCCGCTGGCGTCGCCCATCTTGAGGTAGTGGTCCGAGCGGAAGAACGCCTCATACCCCAGGTCCTCGGCCGCGCGGGCGACCGCGAGCTGGTCGGCGTAGGTGGCGCCCTGCTGGGGTTCGACGAACACGCGCAGCGCGACCGTGCCGTCAGGCGTGCGGTGGGCGGCGGAGCTGGGCGCGGCGGAGACGGCTGCGGTGGGGCTGGGTGCGGTGGGGCTGGAGTCGGCTGGCATGACGTCCACAATGCCCCCGCCCGATCGTGCCTGCACGGCCCGCTACCCGTCGAGTGGTCACTTCTGATCGCGTTCTCCCAGGTGGCGTGCCGGCGAAGCCGTCAGATGTGACCACTCGAGGAGTGGGCGTCTCCATTGCTCGTCGTGTCCCGGGAGCGGCACCAGGCTAAGGCGGCCATCCGCTCGAGCGGCTGACGCGGGGCGGTCGCGCTCACTGCACGCTGACAGCGCGTCGGCGCTTCATGAGCCGCCGCACTCGCTTGACCACAAACCAGACCACCAGGGCCGCGATGATCGCCAGCACCGCGTTGGACAGCATTCCACTCCACCGTTCCAGGGCGGGCCTGATCGCCGGGCCAAAGGCGAACCCGGCGCCTATCCAGATCGCGTTCCACACCCCGGATCCGATGAAGGTGTACGCGGTGAATCGCAGGACGGGCATCCGGCTGATCCCTGCGGGTATGGAGACGAACGAGCGCACCAGGGGGACGCAGCGCCCCAGGAGCACGGCCACGCCGCCCCACCGTTGGAAGAAGGCCTCCGACTGGTCGAAGTCCTCGTGGTCGAGCAGCGGGATCCTGCCCACCAGGCGCCTGGTGCGGTCGCGGCCGAGCGCGGAGCCGACGGCGTACCAGATCCACGCTCCGAGCAGGGCGCCCGTGGTGGCCGCCGCCCAGGCGAGGGTCAAGCTCATCCGCCCCTCGTAGGCGAGGAACCCGGCACCGGGCAGCACCGCCTCGGACGGGATCGGAGGGACGAACGTCTCGAGCAGGACCGCCAAGCCCACGCCGAGCTCGCCCAGCGTCTCCATGAGGTTCAGAACCCACCCGATGAACCCACTGTAGTCGGCCGAAGGGTCGATCGGTGGCGCCGCGGCAAGGGTGATCACATCGATGTCCGTTTCTCCCACGCTCGGGTTCTGCCGAGCGTCTCTGGTCGCCGAACCGGGCGATCACGGCCCGGTCGCGGTGCAGCACATGGCCTGCGACCGTTGGAGCGTACCGACCGACACCCCGGGTTTCGCTGAGAGACTTTCTGCCGCCTACCGACCGCCGCCTGCCCGGTGATCGTGCCTACTGCTGCGCCCGCCCCCTCGGCCGGTACACACGGCCGAAGCTGCGCGGGCTGTCGTCGTAGATCTCCACGAGCTCCCAGTCGACCCGTCGGCCACCGGGAACGTCGAAGATGCGGATGCCGTCACCCAGGAACACGGGCGCCACGAACACCTGCAGCTCGTCGATCAGGTCGTGCTCGAGGGCCTGCCGCGCGATGTCGGCGCTGATGATCTGCACGTTGCGGTCGCCGGCGATCTCTCGTGCGCGCCGGACGGCCTCGACGATGTGGCAGTCGAGGGCGGTGACGCCGGGATCGTCGGCCAGCTCGCCGGGTCCGACAGAGTCCGCGTGACCTATCGAGGATCAGAAGCGGCTTTGGTGAGAAGAAGCTCAGATTAACCCGTGAATGTTCACGCGGCGAACCAGTCTGTGAAAGTGGGCTCGTGAACAAACGGAGAGGGCAACGAACCCCTGGCGTCGGAACCACTCGCGCCGGCCACACTGCGGACCGCCGGGTGGATGCGGAGCGTCCGGAGGCAGAGTGGGCATGGTGGCCCACCTTCGAGCACTACTGCGCACCCGGTTCCACCCCGTGGGGCGTCTCGTCCCAGCTCATGACGATCGAGCGGACAATCGATCACCACGATGGCCCGGCTAGAAAGTGGAGCGTCATCGCGCGAAGAGACCGATCAGGCTGGACGTTGTTCTCCAAACGCAAGGACGGCCGCACGCAAAGGATCGACGAGCGTCAGATAGTCAAGTACGACGCAGCAAGGGCCGGTGGGTCACGTGGCAATCTGGGTTCGGTCCCACCCGAGAATCAGATCCGGGTGCAGACACGGAACCTCGACTCATGACCTCCCCAACCGTGCATCGGCAATCGCCCACCCGCCGACGACTCGGCCTCGCTCTGGCGGTAGCCGCAGCGGCGACCGCCCTCGGCCCGACGACGGCCACCGCCGCCCCGGCCAACCCAGGGGACGTCGCGCCAGGGCTCGAGATCCCCCGCGGCATGCCCCAGATCGTCAGCGATGTTCTCGGTCCTGATGACCCGGCGTTCTGGAACCCGGCGATCTCAGGCACCCGGGTTCTGACCCCGATCGAACCCGGTGCCGAGGTGGCCTGCGCAACGGGGTTCGTCCCGGTCATCTCGTGCTCCACCGGCGGCAGGTCACCGTATGGCCCGGGGCAGCGCACGCTCGAGTTCGTCGACGTCCCCGTGATCGGCGGGGCACCGCTGCGCATCTGGGTAGATCTCCCCCGGTGGGGCGACGGATCCACGGGCGAAGGCCGCATCGCCGAGCTGACGCAAGAGGCGATCGTCTGGTGGCTCACCAACCCCACGCCGTCGTAGCCAGCACCCCGGGTTCCTCGACACAAGATCCGCCGCCCCGCGTGGCTGGGGGAACCCGCCCATAACGCCACCTATGGGCCCTCGCTCGATCCCGTGTCGCTGCCTGCGAGGCGCGGACCGGTGCACCGAGAGGCCGCGCCACCCACCTCGTGATCAGCACCGGGCCACCACCCGCCGCGCGGTCACACCCGCTCACGTTCTCCCAGGTGGGGTATCCCGAAAACCCACAGATGCGACCACTCGACGACCGGGTTCAACTATCTCCATCCCGCCCGGGGTCCTCTGTCACGCCCTCGGGCGGGCCCACTCTCCCACTGCCGCGCCAAGCACCCCGAATCTTCAGCTCCACCGACACAACGGTGCCGGCTCGCGGTATCGCGAGCCGGCCCCTGATACCGCTGGTCAGTCGGCTGCATATCGGGCGAGGCCGGCCTGCGCCGCCGACGCGCCGAACAGGCCATACGACGCCCGGGTCAGACCGAGCAGGGCGACGACGACAAACTCCGCCGCCGCCCCGCGAGATCAGCTTCCCGCCATGCCCCCGATCAGCTGCCCCAGGTCGAGCCCGTTGATCAGGTCGGCCGAGAACGTGGCGGGGTCGGCGCCGATGTTGCCGAGAGCCGTCGACCCGGAGGTCACCGAGCCCAGGCCCAGCCCGTTGAGGCTGCCGGTCACTACCTCGGTCGGGTTCGGCTCGCGGATGGTCACGCAAGTGTTGATGGGGTTGGCCACCTTGCGACCGTTCGCCAGCACCAGGGTCATCGCGGCGCCCGTGTTGAGCACGTCGCCCGGGGTGGCGGTTGCGGGGACGCGGTAGGTCGTCTCGAGAGTGGCGCGCGCGTTGCCGGCGGTGGTCCAGCCGGCGCCCGAGTAGCGGACCGAGTTGGTCGCCGAGTCGCGGATCACGTCGTTGGTGACGGTGGTCCACGTCTGACCGCCGAGCAGGTACCACACGCTCGAGCGGGCTTGGACCAACTCGAACCCGGCCGGGTGGAAGTCCTCGATCCCGGATACCAGCGCCCCTGCACCGCTGACCGTCGTCCGGAACGTCACCATGCCGCCGGGCGCCGCGGTCCCGTCGCCCACGACCTCTTTGTTGAGGTGGTAGTCGGTCCACAGGGTCGAGGGGTCGTTGAACGTCACGGTCTGGGCGGTGGCGCACGAGGAGGGCGCTGCGCTGGCGACCGCGGCGTTGGTGCCCACCGACAGCCCGGAGGCGATGAGCAGTGCGGCGGCGCCGGTGGCGATGGAGCGGGTAGTGCGTGAGGTCATCTGGATCCTGTCTGCAGGCGAGGGGGCGGCGGGCCCGCTCGGTGGCGTACGTGGTCGGCCGTGGGACGCGGGGTACACGTGACAGCGCGTTGACGGCCGACCTCACCTTAAACTCTTTTTAGGAACTTCACCGAGGTAATGCCCACAATGGGCGCATTCTTGGACGAGCGTCAGACCGCGCCTTGAGCCCGCCCGATTCCTGCGCTAACCTTGCGCCACCAGAAGGGGAGTATCCCTCACACACTTCGTCGTCACTACGGTCCCCGGACCCGGCGGAGCGGGCTCGATAGGAGCCGGGAGAGACCTTCGATCACCCACTGATCGAAAGGTCCCACAAATGAACACACCCCTCTGGCTCTGGCTCGCCGTCTTGGCCTTCATCGTCCTGATGCTGGCGATCGACCTCGTCGCCCACCGCAAGGCTCACGTCATCGGCGTCCGCGAAGCCGCCACCTGGTCGGCCGTCTGGATCGCGCTCGGAGTGGGCTTCGGGGCGATCATCTGGGCCGTCTGGGGCGCGAAGTTCGGCCAGCAGTACTTCGCCGGCTACCTCATCGAGAAGTCCCTCGCGGTGGACAACGTCTTCGTGTGGGCCATCATCTTTGCCCACTTCGCCGTCCCGGCCCAGTTCCAGCACCGCGTGCTGTTCCTGGGCGTGCTCGGGGCGCTGGTCTTCCGTGGGATCTTCATCGCCGGCGGCGCCGTGCTGATCGCCAACTTCTCCTGGGTGCTCTACCTCTTCGCCGCGTTCCTCCTGTACACGGGCGTCCGGATGATCCGCCAGCGCGATGAGCACCTCAACCCCGATCAATCCCGCGTGCTCGCGGCGTTCCGCCGCCTGATCCCCATGACCGACGCCTTCCACGGCCAGCGCCTGCTGGTCCGCAAGGGCGGGCTGATCATGGCCACTCCCCTGCTGGCCGTATTGGTACTCATCGAGACCACAGACATCGTCTTTGCCGTCGACTCCATCCCCGCCATCTTCGCCGTCACCGACGAGGTGTTCCTGGTCTTCACAGCCAACGCCTTCGCCATTCTGGGGCTGCGGGCGATGTACTTCCTGCTGGCCGACCTGGTCCACCGCTTCGTCTATCTCAAGATCGGGCTGGCGCTGATCCTGATCTGGGTGGGCGTCAAGATGATGCTCAAGATCGACGTGGTCTACATCCCGACCGCCCTCTCGCTCGCGGTGATCGCGACCATTCTCGCCGTTTCGGTGGTCGCCAGTCTGCGCGCCACGAGAGGCCAGGGCGCGCAGGGCCTGCCCACGCCGACCGAGCCCCCGTTCCGGGTCGCCACCGCCGAGGAGGACGCCGCCCTCGAGCCCCTCTGGCGCCGGCGGGAGCGGTCGACCCGGGAATCGGACCGCGACCGTGAGCAGCCCACCCGGGCCTGACCGACCACCGACGAAGGAGGAAGAACGACGACGACGACGAGGCGGCCGCCACCCCGATCGCATGCACCAACGGGAGTGCAGGCCATGCGGGCAAGGTGTCAGTCGTCGGAGACCGAGACGCTGACCTCGATGTTGCCCTTGGTGGCGCGGGAGTAGGGGCACAGCTCGTGGGCGAGCTGCGCCAGCTCGTCGGCCTTCTCGGACTCCAGGCCGGGGATCACCACTTCGAGGTCCACCGCCAAGTCGATGCTCTCCTCGCCCGACCGCACCAGCGAGACCCGGGCGCCGACCGACGAGCCGTCGATCGCGACCTTCTTCATCCGCGCGGCGCTCTGCAGTGCGGAGTGGAAGCAGGCGGCGTACCCGGCGGCGAACAGCTGCTCGGGGTTGTTGCCCTCCCCCGAGCCGCCGAGCTCGGTGGGCGGGGCCATCTCCAGGTCCACGGCCTTGTCGGCGGTGGCGACGTGGCCGTCGCGGCCTCCGCCGGTGGACAGGGCTTCGACGGTGTACAGAGGATCTGCCATGAGAAGTGCCTCCTGGGTTGGGGGTGCGAATGCGGCCCAAGGTACGCCTCGCCGGGCAGTGGCACCGTTCGCCGCAGGATGCTTAGGGTGGAGGCGCGACAAGGCCGCGAGCGACCCACTTGCCTCAGAGTGATGAGTCGGTGGAACGAGGAGGAGTCTGAGATGTTTGCCGAGGACCGCCCCGATCCGGATGAGTACACCCCGGAGCCGGATCCCGTCACCGCAACCGAGGAGTACACGCCCGAGGTGAGCGTCGACGACCCCACCCGCGAGGCCAATCCGGCCGACGTGGCGGAGCAACTCTTGGTGGTGCCTACCGACTATGAGGTCGACCCGCAACTCGCCGACGACGAGGACTAGCCGCGCGACACAGGCCGCCGAGACGGTCTCGGGCAGTCTGACACGCTAAGGTCAATAGTGGCTCATTGCGCCGATAACCGGACCCACCTTTGGGATAAGCGCCGGAGTGGCAAGGTTTGCGATGCTCTAGCTCCATGGCCTGTCCGTTTTTTCTAAGCCACCGTGCCTGCTCACCGCCCTAGATCAGCCTCCTCGGGCGCGTCACTCCTACACCCTTTTCGAGACATTCCCCCTCTCGTCGAACGGCGCTTCTAATAATCTAAGAGCTATCGCCGACGCCGCGGACGGGTCGCACCGGTTTGCTCTGGACGAAAGGCCGCGCACCAACCGGCGAAGGCAACACTTCCCGCCAAACCGAATGGCAACCACAGCTTCACGCAACTGCGTTGCACAATCCACTTAGCTCGCCCAGCCTCCTCCAAACCAGTAACCTCTGCGCGGCACAGAAGCCACGATACCCCCGAAAAGGGCCTAAACCCCCACCGATACCAGTAACCACAGCACAGGCATTGCGCCGACGTCCAGCGGGAACCGGAAGCGCTCGCGCACCCAGGTACCGTGGCTGGCAGAAGGGCACACCACAACCCGCCTACTCGGCAGAACTGCCGTATCGACCCCTTCCCGCCTCTCTTCATGCTGACCCCGCCACACCAACCAGACCCAATTCGGGTCGTTGGCTCCTAAGCTTCAATCCGTGTCCGACAACCGGAAGGCCCCATGAGCGAGCGAATTTTTATGTCGAAAGCCGATATCTCAGACGCCGAAGAAGAGGCTGTCCGCCGAGCCATCCGGTCAGGCTGGGTAGCACCGCTTGGACCGGAGGTCGACTCGTTCGAAACTGAAGTCGCGCAGCGTCTCGGCGTGAAAGGGGCACTCGCCCTATCCTCGGGCACGGCTGCGCTCCATCTCGCCCTTCTGCACCTTGGGGCACGACCGGGTACAGCAGTGGTGGTGTCATCGATGACATTTGCCGCATCGGCCAATGCGATAGCATACACCGGCGCTGAGCCAGTCTTCATCGACTGCCAGGACGACGGGAATATTGACCCAGATTTACTTTTCCAAGCGATCGACACTCTCCACGCAGAAGACACCGAAGTCGTTGCTGCGATGACCGTCGATCTCCTGGGCCGTTGCTGCGACTATACCGAGATCGAGGCGGGATTAGCAAAGCGCGGCGTACCCCTGCTCGAGGACGCCGCAGAGTCCCTCGGCGCTAAACACGCCGGAACCCCCGCAGGATCTTTCGGACAGGCCGCAGCACTCTCGTTCAATGGCAATAAGATTATGACGACGTCAGGCGGGGGAATGCTAGTGTCTAATGATGCGAGTTTGATAGACCGAGCGAGATACCTTTCGACCCAGGCTAGACAACCGGTGCCGTGGTACGAACACACCGAAATCGGTTACAACTATCGGCTATCAAACATCCTCGCAGCGATCGGCCGAGCACAATTAACCCGGCTTGACGAAATGATTAATCGTCGCCGAATAATTCGCCGCCAATACATGGACGCATTCGTCGATTTCGACATCAGGTTTCTAGGAACTGGCAGCAAAAGCCGCGAAACCGAGGAGAACTGCTGGCTTACTGCCATCATTCTGGGCGATAGCATTTCACACACTCCGGACCAGATAATTAGCATAATGAACGACGCCAATATCGAAGCGCGGCATCTCTGGAAACCGATGCACATGCAACCTGCCTTCGAAACCGCGCGTAGCTTTACCAATGGCAACGCAGAGAAACTATTCCGTAAAGGGATAACTCTACCCAGCGGGTCTGAGCTTACAGACACCGAAACGAATCGAGTAATAGAAGCTTTGCAGATACTTTCTCTGTGAACGACCGGAACCACTACATAAAACTGAAAGGAATTGGGATGGGAAACATTCTCATACTCAGTGCGGGTCGGCGCGTGGAACTAGTGCAACGCTTCAGAGCAGCGGCGGCCGAACGCGGAAAGAACGAGTTAGTTGTGGCAGTCGATTCAGACAGATTTGCCCCAGCACTATACGCTGCCGATCACTGGTCACTAATCGAGCGGGTCGCAGCTCCGGGCTACATTACGAATCTGATAAGTCTAATCCTAGATTTTGATATAAGCCTGGTTGTGCCCACAATAGACACCGAGCTCTCCACCTTGGCGATTCATAGACAAAAAATCGAACAATTGACAGAAGCCCGAGTACTGGTCGCTAGCGAAGATACAATTAATACGTGCGCGGACAAGGTCCAAACTTCGAAGTTTATTCAAAGTATTGGACTAACCGTCCCCGCGCTTGTTCCAAACCCGACCCAACTTCCCGAGACTTCCTTCCCGGTTTTCGTCAAACCCCGGCAAGGAAGCTCCAGTATTGGTGCAGCCGCCGTGCACGACCAACAGCAGCTTGTGTCTGCCCTTCGCAAGACGGTCGACCCAATGGTGCAAGAACTTGCCACTGGACTGGAGTATACAGTCGACTGTTTCTCAGACTTCAATGGACGCCCCCTGTCGATCGTACCCCGCCAGCGGCTTGCAACTCGCGCGGGAGAAATCTCGAAAGGAAAGGTAGTCCGCGCGCCCATAATAGAACGGGAAGCTCGACACCTGCTCAATAGCCTATCCATACCCGGTCCAAGCACAATTCAATGCTTCTGGGACGAACACAATGTCCAGTTTATTGAAGTAAACGCCAGATTTGGAGGCGGGGCACCAATGAGTATTGCGGCGGGCAGCAACTCGATCAAAAAGCTCTTCAGGCTTCTCGACGGGGAGGAGTTGCCTTTTGACGGCGACTTCACAGCAGACTTGATTTTCCTCAGATATGACCAAGCAATTTGCATCGATGCATCGGGCCAACAGGTCAGCACATGACATGGGCGCTGCTGTTCGATCTCGATGACACGCTTATTGACGAGTGCGATTATCAAAAAAGCGCAGCAAACGCCATAGCGCACTACCTGGAAGCGACGGGCTTTCCTATTGAACTGGTATGCCAGGCAATTCGTTGTGCGGACCCACCAGGCTCCCCACGCCGATACCAGCAAATACTTCGCCAGATCGCCATGCCGGGCATCAATGTAACTGTAGACGACTTGATCCGTGTGCACCGCGAGCACTCCCCGATGCTCAGTTTTAGGCCTGACGTCCTTCCTATGCTTCAGATGCTGCAAGGCATCGACGTTCGTCTCGGGATAGTTACTGACGGCGCTGCGATTACACAGAGGAAAAAGCTGAACGCCGTAAATGCTGACTACTACTTCGATAGCCTTGTCGTAACTGACGAACTCGGCCCCAATCGATCCTACTGGAAACCTCACCCGAGACCTTTTCGGCTCGCGTGCCGACAGTTAAATGTCCCTCTTAGCAGAGCGATTTACGTGGGCGACAACCCAGAGAAAGACTTCCATATTTCCTCCGTCCTACCCGTCACGACGGTCCGGTTGTTGCGGCAAGATGGCATCCATTGCAGAAAGCGGTACCTCGAGGGTGTTACCGAACACCACTCTGTTACTGCGCTCACTGAAATCCCTGAATTAGTCAAATCAATCGGAGCGAGGGTAAAATGAAGCTGGGTTTCACGGGGCCATTCGCGGATGCAAATTTCGGCGATTACGGAATGCTAGTCAACAATCTTCACGCCATTCCCGATGCCCAGCAGATCTCGCTTTACTCTTATGACACCCGCGTTGTCGATAAGGTATTGGCAGAATACTTGCCGCATTCGCAGATGGAGAGCAAGGCCGTCGTTTTTGATAAAGCGAAAAGAGACTTACTTACTAAGAATGGCCGGCACCCCACTCCTCTTGAGATACTAAATGCAGTGTCTAACATCGAGGACTTATTCTCTTCGATAGAGAACCTGGACCGAATGGTCGTGAACGGCGGAGGGTATTGGAACGAGCTGTGGTGCCAACCTCACCGTTTGCCAAAGCTGTTGAGCATTCTGGCCCCAATCTTGATCGCCCAGACGCTCGGCAAACCAATTACTTTCACCGCCAATGGCTTCGGACCCTTTGGTTCAAGTTCGGCCTTTCTTACAGACATATTTCCGGCGCTGAATGCATCGTTCCACGTGCGGGACACCGTTAGTTCCGCCGCCGAGCTCCGCCGTCTCGGAATACCTGATTCGAGCATTACGTACACGCCGGACGACTTGTTCTTTTATGCATCCTCGCTGGTGGACCGTCCCTCCGGCATTTCTCCACGTGCGAGGCCGCACATAGTTCTTGAGACATATATGCCTGTCGCCAAACTAACTGAGATCAGACCCCAATTGGCATCTTTTGATCTAGCCATGAAGAACCGTGGGATCGACGTTGTCGTTCTTCCGTTCTATTCGGGACGCGGGGGCGCCGAGCAAGCAGCGTGGTTGGGTCGCGAATTTGGTTGGATAACGTTTGATTTCGGCGAACGAGACTTCCTCCGGTTGGAGGATGCGCGCGAACTTATTCGAACTGCCGAGTTGGTCGTGTGCGAGCGGTACCACGCAGCGGTCGTCGCTTTGGCTAACCGCGTCCCAGTCCTTCACTCTCTTCGCGATGTTTCGGGCGACAAACGGTACTATTACAGTAAGAGCTTGGGCGCTTCTTATACGGCGTGGGGGGATCAGTCAGTTGGTTCTCTGCATGCATCGATGGCGCTAGAGTTCGAGGAGGCGCTGGCGAGAGCTGAAGGAGAATATGAGAAAGTACGTTCCGAACAAATCAGAATGCATGAATCAGTTCCGGCATCGACACGCGGGCACTTTCGTCAGCTCCGACAGAATCTGATCACCGAAATTGGAAGTGCTTGAATCGATGAGTTTTTACACGATATTCGGAAAAAGGGCGATCGATATCGCCGGCGCAACTGCTGGTCTATTGATTTCCTCTCCAATCACTCTCGCAATCGCGGCATCCGTGAAGGCCGAGACTCGCGGACCGGTTTTCTATCGCCAGCAGCGCGTCGGCCGAGGCGGCGCCCCTTTTGGTATACTCAAGTTCCGCAGCATGTTAACCCCCGCAGATAGCCGTGACATCGATGGAAATCTCTTGGAGAACTATGCACGAGTCACTAAAGTGGGTAGGTTCTTGCGACGCTTCAGCCTCGATGAGCTTCCACAACTCGTCAATATTCTGGTTGGCGAAATGTCGATCGTCGGCCCTAGGCCCACACTGCAGTACCAGGTTGATCGCTATAGCGAGGTTGAAAGACGACGTCTCGATGTGAGACCAGGCCTAACTGGCCTGGCTCAAGTGAGTGGACGAAACTCGCTTACTTGGGGAGAGAAAATCGCAAAAGATCTAGAATACGTTGATAGTATCTCGCTGCTGACAGACTTGAGGATACTAGTGCGAACGTTCGCCGCGGTATTGGACCCTGATTCGACCGACTTCGTCGCGCACGACAACTTCAGTTCGCACAATAATGGCGATAGTTCCTCGGTTTGGAATAAGCAGGAAGATTGACAGACGTTTTCGCAGAGGGAGCTCACCAAGACTAGCGGTTGTGCGCTTAGTTATTGCAGCCATTAGCGGTGGGTGTGCGATAACGGCGCACCAACCGGTTAGCCAACTAGTATCTGAGTTCTTGCATTGCAGGAAGAAGGGGCTACTGTCATGCGGATCGGCATCGTCGCCAATATAGGCGCGCACTTTGACGCGTTCTGGGTGGACATCGTTGCAAGTTTGAGAGAGCAGGGTAACCAAGTTTTTCTGGCGGCCAGCGACCCGGCTCAACGTATTTCTTCTGTAGCGCTAGACGGAATTACTAGACGACCGTCGCTAACGAATTTCAAGGCGCGTCGCAGCATTCGTGAGTGGTCGAAGCTTCACGATCTGGATGTTATCGTGACCAATACGGCTACACCCTCGGCGCTCGTTCGCATGGTTAATCCTGGGATACCCGTCGTTTACTTTGCCCACGGCCTCCACTGGTCGAATCAGCGTACTATTACGGGCCTTGGGTGGAAAGGTATCGAGAGACTACTCGTGGGTCGAACCTCGGGATTTATCGCCATCAACGACGAGGACGAGGAATGGCTTCGCAAGTATGGAGGCAACGTTCCCATGCTTCGGCTAAAATACGGTGTGGGTCTCGACCTAAATGATTTCCCCTCTCTTCCGTTCCCGTCCGATCATAACTTGGTTTGGATCGGAGAGTTTACAGAGAGGAAACGGCCGTTGGAAGCGGTCAAAGTCATGAAAGATCTCGTTCGGAGCAATCCTCAGGCTCATCTTTTCATGCTCGGCAGGGGGCCCTTGAGGTCAGAAGTGTTGGCCCTAATCAGCAAGTATCGGCTGCAGACGTTCATAACGCTGCCTGGGCGAGTTCCGCCGATCGACTACTTTGCTCGCAGCAGGGCGTTACTTCACACTGCAACTTGGGAGGGCCTGCCGCGGGTGGCTCTTGAAGCTTTGGCGGTCGGTAGGCCAGTCATCGGGTACTCCATTAAGGGCTTGAATGGGCTACCCGGTACAGCTCTCGCGGGTGACGGAGAAATCGCTGAACTTACCGGTATTGCGTCCTCGGTGCTTGACGCGCCGGAGCTTTTTCAAACACAGATGGTGCGGGAGGAATTGTCTTGGCAAGACGTCGCTGATCGTCTCCCAGTCTTTCTTTCGGGTATTGTTCGAACTAGTTAATAAAGCGGTGTAGTAGGCGCCGACTGTTAAACTGTACTGTTTTGATCGACTAGTTTCGGCGGCACGCTGCTCGTCGCACAATCGATTTGTTTTGATCGGTCCTGTATCCTGCCCCACTATCTATGGAATCATGTCCAAGGCGCCCCACAAGCCTGCTAGAGCGAATCTCCGTCCCCCGTGATAGTGACTTCGCAGGTTTGGGCCCCTTCCGAGTGCTGAGTCTCAAGCTCTGGGTTTCGCGAGGTGGTTATCTGGGGTCGACGAGTTCGTCGGCAAGTTTTGGTGACGGTTCGACCGCCGCGTGTTGGGCTTCGTTTTCGGCGGGTGGGACGTTGCCGATCTCGCCGTGGATCCGTCGGTGGTTGAACTAGTCGATGTACTCGGCGACCGCGATCTCGAGGTTGTCGATGTCGAGCCATGGCCCCTCGTGGCGGTTACGGATGAGCTCGACCTTTAACAGGGAGTTGAAAGCCTCGGCCAGCGCGTTGTCGTAGGAGTCGCCGCGGGATCCGCCCGAAGCCACGAGATCCTGTTCGTCGAGTCGTTCGGTGTGGCGCAGCGCCCGGCATTGAACGCCGCGGTCC
>NZ_JAALDW010000150.1:6617-9256 GCF_014145055.1 Dietzia sp. DQ11-38-2 | reverse complement strand
CGTTGACCGCGGCGATCACCGGCACCGAGACGGGGTGCTGCATCATGCCCGCGAACCCCCACTGGCGGTTCTCCGCGGGGAAGATGTCCTCTCCCCGCGAGAGGGCCTTGAGGTCCGCTCCCGCACAGAAGGACTGCTCCCCCGAGCCGGTGATGACCACCACCCGGATCTCCGGGTCCGTGTCGGCCTCGTGCAGGGCCCGACCCAGGAGAGTGCTCACCTCGCCGTTGACGGCGTTGCGCGCCTCGGGGCGGTCGAGGGTGACGAGCAGGACGTGATCGCGGCGCTCGCTGCGTACGGCGGGCCGGGTCTCGGGGGAGGTCATCTCCCCAGTCTCACCCGGCACCCGCGCCATGAGGGGCTTTTCCGGGTTCATTCGATATATTTGATTTCGATTCCCGGCCGCGTCCCCCGGCCGGTCCTCTTCACCGGAGATGGGGTGTCGGAAATGGCCGCAACACGACTCGCGCAGCGCCCACAGCTGTCAGAAGAGGTCGCCGACCACGTGCGGACCCGGATCATGAGCGGCCAGGTGCGCCCCGGGGACTTCATCCGGTTGGACGAGACCGCAGCCGCCCTCGGGGTGAGCGTGACCCCGGTGCGGGAGGCCCTCCTCACGCTTCGCGGAGAGGGGTTGGTGGACCTCGTCCCGCGACGCGGATACCTCGTCTCGCCGATGAGCAGGCAGGACGTCGAGGACATCTTCTGGCTGCAGGCGGAGTTGTCCAGGCGGATCGTCGACCGGGCCATCACGCGGTTCGACGAGTCGGCCCTCGATCAGCACGCCCGCCTGGTGGAGGAGTTCGAGGCAGCGGCCGCGGCGGGCGATCCGGACCGCGTGGTCAGTGCGCAGTACGCCATCCACCGCTCGATCAACCGGGCGTCCCGCTCCGACAAGCTGTCCCGGTTCCTCAACAACGCCGCGCGCTACATGCCCTATCGCCTCTACGCGGACGATCCGGCCTGGCGCGCGGCCGCACTCGTGGACAACCGGCGGATGCTCGAGGCGCTGCGCACCGGGGATGTGGAGACGGCCCATGCGGTGATCGACGCCGAGTTCAGCAACGGGGCCGATCTGCTCATCGCCCATCTCCAGCGCGCCGGCGTGTGGGACGAGGAGCGTGACAGTGACCGGGCGGAGGAGGGGGAGGACGACCGTGTGGGGGGCAGCGTCGCGACATCGATCGCTCCGGCCTGACCCGCGACGACGTCAGGCCGCCCCGCTCCGCTCCGCGCCGCTCCGCGCCGGGGCGGGGCGGGGCGGGGCGGGAGCGTCACATCAGCGGTCGTCCGGTCCGCAGGCGCCACCTGAGCTCGAGCAGCAGGACGCGGTAGGTGAGCGTGCGCACCGGCCACGGCAGAAGTCGATTGGCCGCCGCCGTCACCTCGAGGAACCGCTCGAAACGGCGCTGATCCCGTGGGTTCCACGGCAGCCCGAGTGCGTCCCGGAACTCGCGGTGCAGGAACCCCGTGGTCACCCACTTGTTCAGTCTGCCGAACAACACGGTCGTGGGCTGCGGCAGCATCCGGAGTTCGGCGAGCCCCACCAGGTGCTCGCGGACCGGGTCGTCGAATCGGATCCGCGACATCCCCTCACGCCAGTAGTCCTCGAACTCCGTACGCGTGGACGGCCACTGCTCGGGCCGCACCTGGAGCGTGGTGCCCAACGTCGGTGCGGAGAGGTAGAACGCCTCTCGATCGGAGTCGGTCATCGGACCGTGCAGCCACTCGAACGCGTCCTCGAATCCGACGTAGAGGCATGCCGCCACCCACATCTGCAGCTCCGGATCGAGGGCGCTGTAGGTCACCGGGCTGTCCGGGGTGGAGTGCACACGCCGATGGATCCGGGTGACCTCCTCGCGGTAGATCCGCTTGTCGTCGTCGCTCCCCAGGGTCGCCACCGCCAGGTACTGGAAGGTCGTGCGCGCGCGCTTGAGCGGGTGCTTGTAGACGTTCCCGGTGTCCACGCGGCTCTCCCGCACACCCCAGCCGATCTCCGGCCAGGACAACTGCATGATGACGTTGGCCACTCCGCCGGCGGCCCCGATGGAGTCGACGGCGTCGGCGACCCCAGGGGGGACGGCCCGGGGAACCGGGGCGGCGGGAGTGCGGTGGAGTTCGGTGATCACGGGTGGTTCTCCTTCGGTTCGGGCTGGTCGTTCGGATCAGCCGGGGGTCAGGCGAGTTCGGCGGAGTCGAGCAGCCAGCGGTTCCCTCCGCGGACCAGGGTCACGACCATGCGGCTCGCGTCGACCCGGCCCTCGGGCACGGTGACGTTGGTGATCTCCTGGTCGAGGAACACCAGGACGACGGCCCGTTCGGTGTCGACGCTCTGGACTCCCGCGTGGGTGACGGTCCCGGTCGAGGTGCCCTGTCCGTTCGCGAGCAACTCGCGCAGCCCCTCGGACACCTCGCGATAGCGGTCGGCGAACTCCGGGGTGGATTCCGCCACGACCGCCTCGATGTTCGCGTCCACGTCGGCGTGGTCGTAGGACGCGAGCTGGACGACCAGGCGGGTGGCGTCCTCGGCCGCGCTGCGTCGGAGTTCGTCCTCCCGGTGGTCAGACCTGACTTCCACAAGTTGACGCTGTTCTGCTGCTTGGGATTCCGGTTTGCGCTGGTAGGGCGAGTTCTGTGCT
>NZ_JAALDW010000150.1:0-6524 GCF_014145055.1 Dietzia sp. DQ11-38-2 | reverse complement strand
GTTGGTCGAGTGGGTCGGCGGCCGGTTGGTGGTGCGCGAGCACCTGGGTTCGGCTCACACCCCCGGCGAGTTGGCGGCATTGATAGAGGTCGCCAAGCAGCGCATTCAGGGCGATCAGCAGGCGTTAGACCTGGAGTTGAGCGATCACGGCGGGGCGGTGATCGACGTGCCGGCGGCGACGGCCGCGCGGATCCAGCAGTCCACGGCGCGGATCTTGTGGCAGGGGTTGACCGGTACGTACTCCAGGCTCGGCTTCGACGTGGTTGGCGATACGGTGTTCCGCGACCTGGTGCTGTGCCGTGTGGTGGAGCCGACCAGCAAGTTGGACTCGGTTCGGGTCCTGGGCGAATTGGGGACGCAACCACCGCACGTCAACACGCTTTACAACTGTCTGCAGCGGGTGGTCGGCCGGGACTACCGCGCGCTGATAGCCACCGCCTGCTGGGCCCACGTCAACCGCGCCGGGGGCCCCGGTGTGGCGTTGGTGCTCTACGACTTGACCACCTTGTATTTCGAGGCCGAGAAGGAAGATGACCTGCGCAAAGTCGGTATGAGTAAAGAGCGCAAGGTCGACCCGCAGATCACCGTCGGCCTGCTGGTGGCCCGCGATGGGTTCCCGCTGGACGTGCACGTCTTCGAGGGCAACAAGGCAGAGACCAAGACGCTAATCCCGGTCATCACGGCTTTCCAAAAGCGCCACCAGATCAGCGACATGGTCGTGGTGGCCGATGCGGGCATGCTGTCGGCGGCCAACCTCAATGCGCTGGAAGATGCTGGCCTGTCGTTCATCGTCGGCTCCCGCACTTCCAAGGCGCCCAAGGAGCTCGAGGACCATTTCGGCCGCCGCGGCAATCTGATTGCCGACGACGGCGTCGTGGAGCTGATCCGCCCAATGGGCCAGGGCCGGGACCGGCGAGACCGGCGGGTGGTGTGGCACTACAAATGGGAGCGAGCCAAGCGAGACCGGCGGACGCTGAACGCGCAGATCGACCGCGCCCAACGCGTGGCCGACCGGGCAGAACCACTCAAGAAGCAGCGGTTCGTCAAGGTCACCGACCAGAAGGTAATCTTGGACGAGGCCTCGATCCAGCGGGCCCGCGAGTCTGCAGGCTACAAGGGGTATGTCACAAACATCGCCCCGGCCGTGATGGACGGCCATGCCGTCGTGGCGGCCTATCACGACCTCTGGAAAGTCGAGCAGTCCTTCCGCATGGCCAAGGCCGACCTGAGGGCGCGCCCGATCTTCCACCGCACCCGCGATGCGATCGAAGCTCACCTCACCGTCGTGTTCGCGGCCCTGGCCGTGGCGCGGCACCTGCAGGACCTCACCGGCATGTCGATCAAGAAGATCGTCACCACCCTGCGACCGCTGCGCACGGTCACCGTCGCCATCGGCGACCACGAAATGCTCGTCGAACCCACAATCCCGGACGCCGCGCGAGCCGTCATCGACGCGATCAACGCAGGGTGACACTAAAACTTGTGGAAGTCAGGACAGAAAGACGTGCTTGACCGCCGCGTCGGGGCCACCCGCGAGGACCTGCGAATCGCGATCGTTTCCTGGATCGAACGGTCCTACCACCGCCGCCGCCTAGATCGTCTCGGTCGGTTGACCCCCATCGAGTAAGAAACAATCATGACCACGCCAGCCACTCAGGCTGCGTGACTAACCACTATCACCTGACCGTGCAGCAGTCCTCTCAATCCGTTGATCGGCAGGGTCGGCGAAGCCTAAGGTAGCGCGCTCCCGGAGTCGGGCAACGGGTTGCATCTGGCCGGTTGCATCCGCTCGACGATCTTTCGCGACGGGCCGTGCAAGAGGCTCAACGACGTCAAGCACGCCACCGCAGCATGGACCGAGTGGCACAACAACGGCCGGCTCAACTCGAGCCTGGGTTACGTCCCGCCCGTCGAGTTCGAGCAGTACTAGTACGCCGCTTTCAAGGGGGAGCTGCAACCCACATAGGAGGCGGCGGGCAACCTGGGACAGTTTGTCCCGCCCATTGCGAGCACGATCGGCAGACCAAGACCCCGCACAATAGAATCGCTAACTTCGAACGCACCCGTTCCGCGACAGCAACGCGGGCCAAGGGTCTCGATGTTCGACCTGGTAGTGCTGACAAGATCCGGAGCCGTCGCACCAAGTATCTGCAGTCCACCGCCATACGCAGATCATTTGTGCAACCCAGAAGCCCATGTTCTGCGGTTTACACGTGTTCCGTCCCGTTACTCCGTCACTCTGATGGCGTAGCGCTGTCAGTTTAACTGAGTCGTGGAGCATAGATGGAAAGAGATGGTGCTGAGTTGCGCTGAGCACTTTTCCGGGTACGGGGATCGGAGTCGGCATCAAACCCGATCGCCGACAGCCTGTTAGAACATCTGGTCGAACTATTTGAGCTTCGACTTTATGCCACTAACCAATGGGGCCCTGCTTCCTCGCCAACCACATCGTGTGCTCCCTGCTGAATGCAGCTTCTGCATCGTGGACAAACTGGGCCCAGGCTTGCTCATCGTTCCCGTCCACATATGACCCGTCCAAAATGTCGATCTCGTGTGCCGTCAGGGCGTAAGCCACTGATAGTCCAGCATAGTTTCTCATTTGAAACCACGCTGCGCATCCTGCGGCAGCGGCAGCCAAAACGCCCAATAAGTCAGCATCGAAGAATTCCAGAATGCGAGCCATGCCTAGAAGAACAGCTAGCGCCTCAAGAGACACAATCGCTACCCTCCATTGGCTAGCCCGCTTACGATTCAGTTCGGCTTTCGCCGAGTACCAGTTCTTCTGGTCTCGCACCCGATTATCGATGTAGAAATCGTGGCGAACACTGATTGAGCCGGAACGTAGACGGCGCATCTCGGGAGTAATTGCACCCACGCTTCCGTTGGGCGGGCCGACGTCTATGGAATCAAGTTCATTCGCAATCTTTAAGAGTCGAGCACGAAAAGCTTCATCCACATCACCCTGAGAAAGGCGAAATGACTCTCCTCCGACGGCATACTGCCAACTCATCGACTTCACGGATTCCGCGGCGGCCCGCGCTTGATACCAACGCTTCTCCGCTTCACTCGACGTGTTCGAAGCACGAAGAAATAATGCGGCCAGGAAGAAAAGGACAGCAAGCACCGCCGCCGCGCGACCAGGAATCACAGCCGCGGCACTGGCAATTACCAGGCAGACGAGTTCTCCACGTCTAACACGGTTAAATAAGGTTTGCGCCTTAGCTGACGAATTATCAAAGGCCAAGTAAGCTGCAGGAAAGGTGAGCATTGCCTCCTCCTAACGTTATTGACCCGAAAGCCATATCGATAATTAACAAGGGTAATTTCTCCTCTGAAGCGCCCCGGAGTTATCGATCAAATGCGACCTTGCAGTCCGCGCCTGAAATCCATCTTCAATCCATTCCCTAAGATCGCTCGCTGTTCTCGGATAATAGTAGTAAGCGGCATAACTGGAATTAATCGAGCTGAAATTGTCCGCGAACCGCTCAGGCAAACGGTGCAGTGAGCGATCAGCTGGAGTAATGGCCATTAACCCGTTACGCTTGTTAACCGCACCGTGGCGCAGACTTGAGGACAGTTCCCAATCGACGTACTTTCGAGACCATGTGCATGCCCCAAGGAAAAGGATCGTAACAGTAGAATCTGCCAAATACTTGGAGCCTATCCGTCCCTTGATGTATTCTTCGTCGCTACTGTCAATTGGGTCTTCGAAGTGATCACTGTCCGATACACCAATCACCCTGGGAATAAAGATGTCGCTAAACTCTTCGACGAAGTCCGTAACGGCGTCGATATCCGCGCCGTGATAAGAAATAAAACACTTGTGTCGAACCGGGACGCTCCGCCCCAGTTTTGCGCCAATTAGTTTGTCTTTGGCATATTCCTGCTCACTCTGCGCGGCTAGAAAGCTGAGTCGCGCAAGCTTTTGGCTATAGTTTGAACTCACTCGTCTCCCATCAACGACGTTGCCAGTCTCAATAATCTACGCGGCAGAGCGTGCGGAGGGGACTGATTTTGGCCATACCCCTCCTTCTCAAGGCTCGGTATGACGGGAACATCTTCAACATACTCGCGCGCACTCGGCAGTCAGTTCGGCATGAACCGTTGCCCTGAGCCCATCCGGATCCTGCAACGAACCGTCATTGACTTACAACAACGTGCCCCCAGTCGGACTCGAACCGACACTGAAACGGTTTTAAGCCGTCTGCCTCTGCCAATTGGGCTATGGGGGCGTGTCGACCCTGCCGGGGCGGGGCCGGGAGACGCGTGAAGGCGCCGTGCCGAGCTAGCCTGCCAGGCGGGTCAGCACCGACATCCCGATGCCATCCAGGATGTCCTTCTCACTCACCGTGAGCTCGGACAACCCGGCGCGCTCTGCCATCACATCACACAGCGCCTGGACCACGATGGAGCCCCCGCCGATCACGTCTGCGCGTCCCGGGTGCATGGGCCCCAGGCTCCGGCGTTCGGTTACCGAGGACGCCACCAGGCGGTCACAGACCTCACGCATCTGCTCCAACGGAATGACGCTGCCGTGGATCCGCTCGGGGTCGTACTCCCCCAGCCCCTGCGCCAATGCACTCAACGTTGTGAAGGTGCCGGCCACGCCCACCCAGCGGGCAGCGCGGCCGACCGGCACGTCGCCGGCCTCGGCTAGGGCGTCCGCGATCACTGCGCGGGCGTCAGCGATCTCGGCCGCGGTCGGCGGGTCCGAGTGCAGCACCCGCTCGGTAATACGCACACACCCGACGTCGAGGCTGCGGGCGCCGAGGATCTGAACCTCTGCGTCAAGTAGCTCGCCCACCACGATCTCCGTGGACCCCCCGCCGAGGTCGGTCACCACGAACGGCCCTTCGGACGGGTCGAGGTCGATCACCCCGCCGGCGAAGGTCAACTCGGCCTCGGTCTGCCCACTGATCACCTCGGCCACCGCGCCCGGGAAGTGCGCACCGAGTATCTCGGCAGTCATGTCGAAGAACTCGTCTTTGTTGCCGGCATCGCGGGTCGCGGAGGTGGCCACCATGCGCACCGACTTCACGCCGAGCTCGGCCATCGTGGCCGCGTAGTCGGTGAGCGCGGTGCGACACCTGCTTATGGCTTCGGTCGAGAGGCTCCCGGTCGCGTCGACGCCCTCACCGAGCCGGATGATGCGCATCTCGCGGGTGACGTCGGTGAGCCCGGGCTGACCGGGGACGCCCTCGGCGACGAGCAAGCGGATGGAGTTGGTGCCGCAGTCCACAGCGCCAACGCGAACAGGCCCACCCCGGACGGCGCCATCGAGAGCAGCCGAGGTCACTCCTGCTCCTGCGCGTAGTAGTCCGGCACGCCCAGCTCCTCGGGCGTCGGCCAGTCCTCGGGCAGCGCCGTGCCGCGCAGTCCGGCCTCGCAGGCCAGCGCCACGGACTCGTCGCCCAACCACACCACGCCGGGCCCCTCGGCCAACGCGTAGGCCATCAGCACGTGCAGGCACTTGACCCGCTCGGGCATCCCGCCACCGGAGAAGTCGGTCCCGAGGTCCTCGATCTCGTTGCGCTGCTCGAGATACCGCTCATGCGCCTGGGTGTAGTTCAGCGCCATCTCGGGGTCGGCGGCCAACCTCGTCGTCATCCCCCTCATAATCCCCGCGGATTCCTGCCGACTCGCCTCGGCGGTGAGCCGCGGATCGGTGAGGTAGTACAGCGTGGGGAACGGGGTGCCGTCCTCCAGCCGCGGCGCGGTCTTGACCACCCCGGGCCTGCCGTCGGGGCTGCGGTAGGACACCTCCAGCACCCCGCGCGGCCGCCGGCCCAGCTGGGCCTCGATCGCGTCGAGATCGTCACTGGACACGCTGTGTTCGGCGCTCACGCTGGGGGGTCCTCCTGTGGTTGCTGGGGCGCATCGGCGCCATCGGGTGCATCGCCGCCCGGGGAGTCGACGCCGAGGTGCCCGCGCCGGGGATCGACCGGAACGGCCGGGGTGTCGGGGCCGCCGGGGATGCTGGTGCCCTCGAGGACCGACGTACCCCCCGGCAGGCTCGAGTTCTCCGGGTAGACGGGATCGGCGGGCACGGAGATGGAGTCCCACACCCGCGTCTGCCACGGTAGCGCCGCCAACTCGGCCGCCCGTTGCTCGGCCGCCGCCTGCTCCACCGGATCCACCGGGCTCACCCGGTACGGGGTCTCCCCCGGCTTGACGGCGCCAAAGCGGATGCGGGCCTGCTGCTCGATGTACGCCGGATCAGCGAGCAACTGCTCCTCCGCCTCGAGCTCGGCGATCGTGGCCTCCAGCGCCGCCCGCTCCTGCGCCACCGCCTTCTCGTCCGAGAGGAACTGGTAGTGATTGCGCAGGGGGAACGACACCGTCACCAGCAGAATGATGGCGACGACGGCGAGGAGACCGATCCGCCGGGGCGTGTAGTTCCGCGGGCCCAGCACCGTGTCCGAGAGATCGGTCCGCGTGGTGAGCCGGTGGGCCTCCGGATGCGCGGTCGAGCCGACCCGTCCCGAACGGGCCGAGGCGGGCACCGGCCGATCCCGCTCCCGGCT